>NZ_BDHD01000209.1:0-2889 GCF_054786075.1 Treponema sp. R6D11
AGATATAACCGCCAACGGAGAGAGACTGTCTAACTTACCTACCAAAATTTTAACGGTTTCCTTGTTCTTGTTAAAGCTTGTATTAACCGAGTTTATGAGCCTTTCGCGTATCGCATCTAACGTCAAATAATAATTATAAATAATATCTTTCGGGCTCTTAACTTGGAGCCTTTTTAGTAGCTCCCGCTTGGTTTCTATATCGGTTTTCAAGGATTTTAACATCCGCAAATAATTCGTCTTGATTAGGTTTTTCAGCTCTAGCGTGTCCGGTGTCGCAAGCTCTGCGGCAGCCGATGGCGTTGGCGCACGAACATCTGCAACAAAATCGGCGATAGTGTAATCCGTTTCATGCCCAACAGAAGAGATGATAGGCAGCTTGGAATTATATATAGCGTCCGCAACAATTTCTTCGTTGAAACACCATAAATCTTCCATAGAACCGCCGCCGCGCCCAATTATGAGCGTGTCTATATCTGGTCGCGTGTTGAAATAATCTATTCCGTCCGCTATCTCTTTCTCTCCGCCCGCGCCCTGCACTTTCGCTGGGTAAAGAATTATCTCGGCAAGCGGGAAACGCCTCGTCGCAACGTTTATAATATCTTGTATAACCGCACCTGTCGGCGATGTAACTATGCCAATTTTTCTCGGGAATTTCGGTATCTCTTTTTTGTGTTCCTCCCTGAAATACCCTTTCTCTTCTAGCTTTTTCTTAAGCTGCTCATACGCTAAAGCCAGTGAACCAACGCCTTCCGGCTCCATGTTCTCGATATGTAAATTATACCTTCCAGCCTTTTCATAAACATCCAGCTTGCCATACGCAACAACTTTTAAGCCGTTTTCTATCGTGAAATTTAAGTGGCTAGCTTGCCATTTGAACCAGATACAATCGATGCTCGCGTTTTCGTCTTTTAGCGTTATGTAATGATGCCCTGAATAATGTGGCTTGTAGTTCGAAATCTCGCCAGTGATTGCAATAGCTGCGAATTCCGGAATCCTTGCAAACTCTTTTTTAACTAGTTTGTTCGCTTCAGTGACAGTATATATTTTTGGCATCGGGGCGACAGGCAGTTCAAACTCCCCGCTATTTATCAGCTTTTCCGCCTCTTCCCAACGTCCCATCGCTACGCCTCATCCACAACGTCATCAAACGCGCCATTCTCTCTCATCTCTAAGAATTGCTGACGATTTATCAAAACTTCACGCGCTTTCGTTCCAATGTTAGGACCGATTATTCCGCGCTCTTCAAGTTGGTCGATTAGCTTCGAACCTCGTTGATATCCGACGCCCATCATCCTTTGGAACATAGACGTGCTTGCCTGCCCGCGGACCAAAATCAGCTCAACAGCCTCTTCAAATCTGTCATCTAGTTTATCATAAGAATCAGCGTTAGCAGCATTTGCCTTGTTGCCAGGTCTCGATATTTCGAACCTGTCAATTTCTTGAGAAACCTCATCATCATAAACGGCTTCGCTCGTTGATTTAACATAATTCACAACTCGTTCGACTTCCTTGTCGCCAACGTGACAGCCTTGAATGCGTTGCGGTTTGTTAGCACCCAATGGTGCATATAACATATCTCCGCGTCCTATAAGTTTCTCTGCGCCCGCTTGATCCAAAATGGTGCGACTATCGATTTGCGAGCTTACTGCAAACGATATTCTCGACGGAATATTTGCTTTAATTATACCAGTGATAACATCAACTGACGGTCTTTGCGTTGCAACAACAAGGTGCATGCCAGCGGCACGCGCCATAGAAGATAGGCGATGAACCGATTCTTCCACATCAGCAGGAGCAACAGCCATCAAGTCTGCCAACTCGTCAATAATAACAACAACTTGCGGCATCTTTTGCGCGTCAATTTTCTTTTTCAAAACGAGCTCGTTGTAGCTGCGAATGTCTCTCGCACCGGCTTCTTCGAATTGTTTATAACGCCCGACCATCTCTTTAACAGCCCATGCAAGCGCACCAGCAGCCTTGTGCGGGTCGGTCACAACTGGGATTAAAAGATGCGGTATTCCATTATATCCGCTAAGCTCAACTCGTTTAGGATCAATCAAAATCATTTTAACTTCGCTAGGTTTCGCACGGTATAAAATGCTCGTAATAAGCGCATTTATGCAGACGCTTTTGCCCGAGCCAGTCGAACCCGCGATGAGCAAGTGAGGCATGCGAGCAATGTCGGCAATGATAGGTGCGCCAGCAATATTTTTGCCCAAGCAAAAGGCAATTTTGGAGTTAGTGCTTTTGAATTCTTTAGTAACCAAAACTTCCTTAAGCCCAACATTCGCAGGCGTTTTGTTCGGCACCTCAATGCCGATAGCCGCTTTTCCAGGGATAGGCGCCTCGATACGCACGCCTTGCGCAGCTAAATTCAAAGCAATATCATCGGCTAAATTCGTTATTTTACTTATCTTTACACCCGCCGATGGTTGCAATTCATAACGAGTTACGGTCGGTCCAACAGCATAATCAACAATTTTAACATCTATCTTAAATGAAGCAAGCGTCTTTATCAGTTTCTCCGCTGTTTTCTCAAGCTCTTTTTGCCCGTTCGCATTCTCACGTTTTTTTATATTATCCAAAAGCCCAACGCTTGGCAAAACGTAGTCCTCATCTGTCTTTTCTATGCGCGATACAGCCGTTATAATCTCGCCCATCGCCTCTTTTTTCTTATTTTTTATCTCTTCAGCAGACGGCGTGTTATCAAGCATCTCATCTGTAATAATCGGCGCATCATCGAAGTTTTCCGGCTCATCGCTGCCCTTTTTATTATCTTTTTTAGCCGGCAAGAAGGAGAACCCTTTCTTGCCTTCCTTGCGCTCACGGATTTTCTTAATATCTGCGCGAGCTTCCTCAATCGTCGCGATTTCGTCTTGCGGCGTAAAC
>NZ_BDHD01000210.1:0-2886 GCF_054786075.1 Treponema sp. R6D11
TTATAGGGATCGGCGGGGTTGTTTTTGGCTTTTTACGTTTAAAAAAAGGTAAAGGGGGTGAAAAAATTTTTTTTTTCGAAAAACCGGGGGAATTTCCTTAATATAGGGAAAAATCCCCCCCCGCCCCGGGGTTTTCTCTTCTCAAAAGGGTTGTGGTTTTAAAAATAAAATCTTTTTTTTCCTTTGGCGGGGTAGTGGAGGAGGGTTATTGTCGGGAGGGCTCCTTTTTTTGTTTTTTTGGTTGTTGCGTTTGAAGTTGGATTTATGTGTTTTGGTTTGGTGTGGGTTGGGTTGGGGGTCGGGGAGGGTGACGGTTGTGTTTAATCTTATGCACGCCGTTTAAGGCGTGTGGATGAATAAAACCTAAACACCCCAGCGCCGAAAGGCTTTTCCACGATGAACCAAATGAGGTGAGCTTTAGCTCGCCGTTTGCGCTGCGGTCATAGCGAGGTACGCAACAGTTTTCAGAAAACTTACTAAGAGCGATCATATCCCCTAATAAGGCGGTTGACAATGAGGCGTTAGCTGTTTTCTTCATCATTTCCTTGTTACTCATATTCCTTCTTTCCTTTCGCTATCAATTGATAGCGTACACGCCAAGAGCCAATCGTTAAAAACGATGCCTGACGTTTCCGTCAGATGACGTTTACGTTTAATGACGCTTGCCGTCATATGACGCTTGGCGTCATATGACGCTTGGCGTGTACGCTACCTGCGTTTACTCTTCCGGCGTTGTTTCATCGGTTGTTGTCTCTTCCGATGTTGTTTCTTCTGGTATTGATATTTCGGGTATTGTTGATTGAACAGTTTGCCCACCAGTGGCTAGTTCAACAAAGGGTTCATGGCGATAAATTGCTTCAATAAATCCCCTGACACCTTGAAATTCAACAGGCAACCAAGCTTCACTTCCATCAATAATCACGTCCCCTGTTACTTTTAACCTGTCGCCAATTTTTGGCGTTTTTACCTTCGTTCCTCCAGTGCTGGGTTGAGAATGAATATTCGTTCCAATTTCTTGAAGATAATAAGTACCATCAACTCTCGTATTTTCTTGTCTTTCTGTAAACCTATTCTTTATAACAGTTACAAACACATCTTGCGTTGATGCTTTCTTTACGGTGTCGGTTATCGGCTTTATTATCGCCGCAGTTGCCGCCTCTTCTTTGGCTTCATAATTTCTTTTTTCAATTTCTTTTCCAACGGTAAGAAGCACCACAAAGCCGACCGCAACGAGCATTACTATTGATTTCAGGGCAGTCTTCGCATTTCCTTTGTTCCGTTCCGCCACTGCTCTTGCATAGGGTCTTGTCGCTATAAAGTAATAGCCAAATCCGGCGATGACTGCACAGATAGAAACAACTGACTGTGCCGCCGGACTCTTAATGAATCCTATGATTGCGGCTCCAATGTAGCCAAACCATAAAAACATGGCGGCTGTTTTGATTTTACCGCTGAACTCTAAAGCTCCCATTTCTTTTACCACGTCATAGTGCCAGAGGAAGTACCATGTGGGTGTTAATATCCCAGAACCAAGTAAAATAAGAAGAGAAAAAAAACCTCCCATGTTTTGGTGTACTTCCTTAGGAAGAAACGCTATCGGTATAAGAAATATAATAGGACCTGCTATAACCATTAACGCAGTGGTTATAATCTTGCCGATATTGACTTTACCGATAGTTGGCAACTTTAAGAGCAAGCCCCATATCAACCCTACCAGTTTTGCGGCTATTACCGGACCTAAGACTATAATAGCCGCAAAACCGCCGGCTAACATTCCACCAGCACCACCGCCAGGACCTGATTTGTCGCCGTAAGTATTCATGTTTGAATTTGCGGCTTCATCTTCAGTTTCAAAACTTCTTCCTAATCCATCTTTATAAGGCATAAAATTCTCCTTTCCGCTTTTTCGAACCTTTGTACCGAAGGTACGCAGTTCGCCGTTGCAGATAACGTTTTATCAATTACCACGCCTATCCACTAGCAGTGGAATCCGCCAACGGCGGCTGTTTAAGCGTTGGTTAATTCATTGATTTATGTTGTAGCCTCCCGCATACTCAAAGTACGATTTGCCGTTTCCATAAAAGTTGATTTCTGTTTTTTTCTTTTTGTCGTTCTTGAACGCCTTGATAATTACCCTGTTGTATTTATTATCATCTTTAGCGAACAAATCTTCGTCCTTCGCCCCGTCAAGTACGTCCCAAATTAAAATGGAAGGTAAAAAACTTTTTGCTTTTTCAATGTCTTTTTGGCTTGCTTTTTTGCCTTTGGGACTTTCGAATTCATAAAAGTCAGTGCCTTCAAAATGATAATCACCTTCTAAATATTGACTGTTGCCGTTAATAACTTTTACAAGAGCCATATTATCTTTGTAGACGTAAGCCACTCCTATATCGCCGCCAATTTTTGAGACTACTACTTTGTCAAAGCTGACATAATAATCAATTCTTCCGTCATCGGCAAATTGCTTTTTTACTTTGGCAATCATGGAGCGGATTTCTTCCGGCGTGTAGTCGCTTACGGAGAGGGATTTTCTGTATTCTTTGTCGGTAACATACTTGATTACTTCTTCCTTATTTTGATACGCCGTTGACACTATGCTGCCGGCTGCAAGTCCAACGGCTAATCCGATAACGCCGAGTATTAAAGTAAAAAAACCGGTGTGAAAAAAATTCGGTTTTGTTTCCGCTTTTACGAATAAAACGATGTACTTAATTGTAAAATAAATCAATTTTATAGCTTGAATAATAAACCCCGGAATGGTCAGCAAAACCGCCCACAAGAAAAAAGAGAGCAAATTAAACCCCGCACTTTCCGCGCCGTGGTCGGATTCTTTTCTGCCGTCTTTGTATGTCGTAACAACTTCGTATGACGGCGACATCGCCTTGG
>NZ_BDHD01000211.1:0-2875 GCF_054786075.1 Treponema sp. R6D11
GGCGGCTTCATTAGTGGTGTATCCCTTAAAGGTAAAATTTTCATACTGTATGCGCGCCGACTCAAGGGACGCGGTTAATTTTTCCCTGACGGAGTCATACGCCCGCGGTCCAGCTACCAATAAGGCCTTTTTTTTACCCATGCCCGCAGCTATTTCGCCCACGGAACTTACAGAACCGGGAGAATTTTCATATATTCCTGGAACGGTTAAAATATTCATCAATAAAGAATACCAATTAGCGTAATAACCGTCAAGAGAATGCGGTGTTATAAGTAGGAACTTGTAATCAAGCGGCTAGGCTATTTTTTCCGCGCCAGATACACAGCGTAAATCCCCGACTTGATAATTAATATAATACTGATAACCGTAATCGCGGGGAATGCTATTTCACGGCAGGGCATGGTGTGATGGGCACAGCCGCCGATAAGCGCGTAAATTACAAGCAGGGCGTTAACGCTCGACAAAAATACCCCGATTGTAAGCCCAAGCTGTATTTTTGAACAGGTAAAAACAATAAGGGCGATTCCCAAAGCGGCAATAACGGCGCCTACGCCGATAGGGTGGACTCCGATATGGGTTCCGACTATTACCTGGCCGTCGCTTATGGATCCATGGTGCTTTTCCGCTATCCACGGCTGAACGACAAAATCGGTATCGGGATCATACGCGATAAGCTGAACAGCTTCGTCACAGCAATCGGCGGAAAGGGAAGTAAGAAAAAATTGAGGCGAAGCGCAGGCTACGCCTTCCGTTCCGGCGACTTTATCAACAATGTCCGCACCAAAATAAAAATAGCCGCTGTCGCCGCGAAGCAGAAGGGCTTGCGCCTTTTCGCCAGACCCTTTCGGGACGACCATTAAATCGGCCCCGAAACGCTTTGTCATCGTGTCCAATCCCTGACGCAAGTTTAAGGCGAGAATCGAGCCGCCAAAAAGGGTAAAGGCAAGAATCGCCACGACGACAAAAAGACAGGCGGTACGGACAGGCCTGGTCATAAGGTTTTTAAGAGAAATATTGCCGGTTTTCAAGTCTATACTTTTCATAAATTCTCCTTAACATAAGCATATAATACCTATCTGTATAATATGTTATAATAGCCTGAAACTATTGTCAATAGGAAAAGACGAAAAAAATGCTCTTTAAATTTTATTTGTGGAAACGGAGCTTGCAGGCCGGACAGCCCTTCGCGAGCGTTTCGTCCAGCGACAGGGAAAGCCCCAAAACGTCGGCGATGGCGCGGTCTCCGTCCATAGCCATGTCGCACAGCAAATCGCAGGTCTTGTCGTCGAACCCTAGTTTTTGCCACGCGCTTACCAGGGCGCAGTAATGGAAATCTATGCTGAGGGCGTCGGCGCTCGAGCCTTCAAGGGTCATATCAAAGGTTTTTATCCCCAAATCGGCCAAAAACGCCTTCCTGAAATCTTCACAGTTGCCTGTACTCGCGCAGCGTTTCTTGATGTTTTCGCCGTGGATCTTCCCGCAACGCCTGATCGCCTTCCTGATGATGGGCTCGGCGTCAATGCCGGCTTTTACCATTTCGTCGTAGATAAGCCCCATCCACGTCGCCCTATGCTCGATTGCGGTGCGGTTTACATTTACAATTTCTTCAACAGGATTCTCGTTATTTTTAATTTTTGACATAAAGCCTCCAAAAATTTTTCCCCAAGATTTCTCACAAAGGGACAAAGATCACAAAGAAGATTCAAAAGTATACTGCTTTATAATACTTATCTTGTCAATATGTATACTATGTTATTATTTAGAATATAGTGGTATAATAATTAAGGGGATTTTTATGGAAGCAACGGAAAAACAAATTTTACAAAAACGCTCGTTCCGCGTTAGCGGAATGTACTGCGTTAACTGTCAAAATATAATAGAGAAAGAACTGAAAAAAGCGGGCGTAAAAAAAGCGTCCGTAAACTACCGCACCGGACACGCGGCTGTCACTTACGATGAGGGAATAATCAACTTTGATAAGATTTCTTCTATAGTAAACGATCTTGGCTATCAGGCGCTGGAAGACAGCGGTAAAAATCAAACTTCGCCAATAATGACGCTTCCGCAAATCGCGGGCGTTCTGTTAATCATCCTCGCCCTCTTTATGCTTTTTCGCGCGTTCTCGACAAGTAGTCTTGCCGCCGCTTTCCCGATCGCCAAAGAAGGCATGGGTTACGGGATGCTGCTGGTCATCGGCCTGCTTACTAGCGTCCACTGTATCGCCATGTGCGGCGGGATCAATCTTTCGCAGACTTTAAATAAAAGGGAAGAGGGGACAAAGGCGGACGGCGTTTATTCTTTGCTCTTGCCGGGCATCCTCTACAACGGCGGACGGCTTGTTTCGTATACGTTGGTCGGTGTACTGGTGGGCGCGATTGGCTCGGCGATTACCCTGACCGGGCATTTTAAGGGAATCGTCCAGCTTGTCGCCGGAGTCTTCATGGTTGTTATGGGGCTTAACATGACTGGAATGTTTCCTTTCCTGAGGCGGCTTGTTCCGCAGTTGCCGAATTTTTTCCATGATAAGACGGAAAGACAAAGAACGCCGCACAGCCCGCTCATCGTAGGCTTCCTTAACGGATTTATGCCGTGCGGCCCTTTACAGGCGATGCAGGTTTACGCGCTTTCCACTGGAAGCCCCGTCAAGGGCGGCGTTTCCATGTTCCTGTTTTGCGCGGGAACCATTCCGCTGATGTTCGCGCTTGGCGCGGCAAGCTCGCTTACAAGCGGCGCGAAAGGGCGCGTGTTTTCCCGCCGCGTCATGCAGACGGGGGCGATTCTTGTAACCGCGCTAGGACTGGTCATGTTCTCAAACGGTATAAGCCTTTCAAGTTTTACCAGTTCGCCGGAAAAGACAGCTTCCGTTAAACCCGCC
>NZ_BDHD01000212.1:0-2852 GCF_054786075.1 Treponema sp. R6D11
GTGATATACGGCTATATTAGAGTCAGTACTGACAAACAAACTGTTGATAATCAACGGTTTGAGATTGAACGGTTTTGTAAAAGAAACAGTTTAAAGATCAACGAATGGATCGAAGAAACTATCAGTGGGTGTAAAACGCCTGATAAGCGTCTTTTAGGATCGCTTCTGGAAGAAGTAAGATCGGGCGATTTGATTATTTGTTCGGAATTATCAAGGCTTGGAAGAAGTCTTTTTATGATTATGTCGATACTTAATCATTTAATGTTGAATGATGTAAGAGTATGGACAATAAAGGACAATTACAGGTTAGGTGATAATATTCAATCGAAAGTTTTGGCGTTTTCTTTTGGTTTATCTGCGGAGATAGAGCGCGATTTAATTTCTCAAAGAACAAAGGAAGCGCTTGCGCGTCGCAGAGCCGAAGGTAAGATTCTTGGCAGACCTCGCGGCAGACAATCGGCTTATGTAAAACTTTCAGGGCGTGAACAGGATATTAAAATGCTTCTTGACAGGCATTTTTCAAAGGCAGCGATAGGCAGAATATACGGCGTTAATAGAGCGACAGTGGAAATGTTTGTAAAAAACAGGATAAAACATTAGACAATAGCTCCATAAAAAAAGCGACTGGAAGCTCCAGTCGCTTTTTATTAAATTAATACAAGTAAAATTTACAATCTGTTGTTATTCATTGTCCTGTAAAGCGTCGTATCCTTGCTCGCCTGTGCGGACTTTAACGACGTTTTCAACATCATAAATAAACATCTTGCCGTCGCCGACTCTTCCCGTGTACAACACTTTCTTCACTGTGTCTATTACGGTTTGCGGCGGAATCTTACATACGATAATATCAACCTGAACCTTTGGAAGCAGTTTTATGGTTACAGGAGCGCCGCGGTAATACTCGGTATGTCCCTTTTGCATTCCGTGACCAAGCACGTTGGTAACCGTAAGCCCTGTAATACCGATTCTGTCGAGCGCGTTGTGAAGAGCGGTAAGCTTGTTCTGATTCGTGATAATTGTAATCTTCGTCATCTTCGCGCCGGGCTTTGAGTTGTTTACAACAGGAATTGCCGTATTGACAGGGACGGTCTCTTCCTCTTCAACAGAATAAGGTTTAAAGTCCGCTCCTGCGGGCGCTACCATAAAGTCGGCATAACTGCTTGTAAGGTTGTGTTCGGTAATATCCAAACCTGCAAGTTCTTCGACGTGTGAAACGCGTAAGCCCATTGTTTTCTTTATTACTGTAAAAACAATGCCCATTGTTATCGTTACCCACGCTATTACCGAAACGACGCCGAGAACCTGAATTCCAACCATCGTCCATCCGCCGCCGTAAGCTAGTCCGCCGTCAAGCGCGAATACGCCGGTAAGAATTGTTCCCAACGCTCCTGAAAAACCGTGTACGCCTACCGCGCCGACAGGATCGTCAACCTTTAATACTTTGTCGACAAACTCAATGCCGAATACGATAACAAACGCCGCAATAATGCCGATTAAGAACGCGCCTAACGGTGATACAACATCGCACCCTGCGGTGATTGCAACAAGACCGGCAAGAGCGCCGTTCAATGTCATGGACACATCAGGCTTTTTGTAACGAAACCATGTAATGATCATTGTTACAACCGCCGCTGTCGCCGCCGCTAAGTTTGTGGTAACAAAAATACTGCCGGCGGATACGATGCTTTCGCCTTCCATGGAAACAGTGGAACCGCCGTTAAAGCCGAACCAACAGAACCAGAGAATGAAAACACCTAGAGCACCGAGCGTTAAGCTGTGACCGGGAATAGCGCGCGACTCGCCCGATTGGGAATATTTGCCGATACGAGGACCGACAATCTTTGCGCCAACCAGAGACGCTACACCGCCAACCATGTGTACGGCGGTAGAACCGGCAAAGTCATGGAAACCAAGCTGGGCAAGCCAGCCGCCGCCCCATATCCAGTGCCCGGAAATCGGGTAAATTATGGCGCTGATGATAAGGCTGTAAACGCAGTAAGCGGAAAACTTTGTTCTCTCCGCCATTGCTCCCGATACGATTGTCGCCGCTGTCGCGCAGAACACTGTCTGAAAAATAAGAAAGGCGAACAATGGAACTCCATCAGGAGTAACCGCGCTGTAATCTCCTTTGACCATAAAATCAATGCCGCCGAAAAGCGTACCGCTTCCCGCAAACATGATCCCGAACCCGACTAGCCAATAGGCTGGGGTGCCGATTGAGAAATCCATCAAGTTTTTCATGATGATATTTCCGGCGTTTTTTGCCCGGGTAAAACCTGTTTCTACCATAGCAAAGCCCGCTTGCATAAAGAATACAAGGGCGGCGGCTATGAGTACCCACATTGTGTTTACCGATGAAAAGTTGTCAATTACTTCGACAATTTCAACCATAAAATCCTCCTAAATAAAAATTAAGGCGTATGTCCTCCCTACAGGAACACACGCCTTTGTGTGCAATAAAACAATCTAACCATTTATCTTGTGGTCAGATTAAATAACGCTATAAAGTATCTGTCCGTAACTCGGTAAGGGCCAATGTTTTTTTGCTACAAGCGTTTCAAGCCCGTCAACATCGATCCTAAGTTCTACCATTGCGGCAAAAACTTTCTCGCGATAGAAGCGCGCCTGATCCGCAATTTTTCGTTCTTCTTTGGTTTCCAAAAGAACTTTTTCAAGCGTCGTTAATTTGTTAAGCATACTGGCAGATAGTTTTGAAATATTAGTTAACAAATTTTCCTCCAGCGAAGAATCATAATAACCCAACGCTTCTTTCTTTTGAAGAAGCTCTAATAAATCGTTTTGACAGTTTACGCTTGCGGGGAAAATATCTCCCTTGACCATATCTACCATAG
>NZ_BDHD01000213.1:0-2848 GCF_054786075.1 Treponema sp. R6D11
CCGCCGCCTGCAAAGAATACGGGGCTATTCACTGCGTTTACCCTGGAGGCTGCGCCGTTCTCGGGGCGGGGCAAATCGAAAAGATAGAGAACGTCTTTTGGCAGGAACTTGGAATGGCAGAGTGCCTTTGGGTGATGAAGACTCCATGCTTCGGCCCGTTAATCGTAAGCATTGATACACAGGGAAACAACCTTTTTACGGAAAATTCAGCGTATTACGCTTCGCGCAGGAAAGAGCTTGCCGCCTCATTACTAAAAACAACAGGAGTTTTATAATGATTGAGTATCTTGTTGAAAAAAGCGAACTGGCTAACAATTACGGAGTTGATCCAAACAAAGGCCTTACTGACGAAAAAGCAAAAGAAAATGCGGCAAAATACGGCATCAACGCCCTTACTAAGACAAAGCCCGTACCATTAATAAAACGTATATGGGAATCGGTAACCGAGCCTATGCTCCTGCTTCTTGTAATGGCGGCGGTTATCGCCCTCGCAGCAAACATATTCAACGCCGTATCCAACGGGCATTCGGACTTTTTTGAAGTGGCGGGCATTTTTACGGCGATTTTCCTTTCCGTCGTCATTACCGTGGCAATGGAAGGAAAAAGCGCGAAGGCGTTTGAAGCGTTAAATAAAATCAACGAGGATATCGTTGTAAAAGTTTTGCGTAACGGAAACCCGGTCACGATTAACCAGCGGGAAATCGTCGCGGGGGACATACTGCTTCTTTCCACCGGAGATAAAATCCCGGCGGACGGTAGACTGCTTGAAAGCGCCGAGCTTGCCGCCGACGAATCGGCGCTTACCGGGGAGAGCGTTCCGGCGAAAAAAGACTTCTCCTGCGTTATCACGGACGAAAAAACGCCCGTCGCCGAAAGGCGCAACATGCTCTATTCGGGCACTTTTATCACTAGCGGTTTCGGCAAACTGCTTGTAACGGCGGTCGGCGGCAAGACCGAGTTTGGTAAAATAGCGCATGAGCTTGGCGGTACGGAAAAAACCTCTACCCCGCTTCAAGAACGGCTTGAACGCATGGGAAAAATGATAACCATATTCGGCGTAATCGCCGCATCCGTGGTTTTTATTTCCCAAATGGTGACATTCGCTTTCCGCGGCGAACTTGTCTTTCAAAACATAATCGACGCTTTTATCACAAGCATCGTTCTAATTGTGGCGGCGGTTCCTGAAGGGCTTCCCACCATTGTCGCGGTTTCGCTCTCGCTCAATATCATCAAACTTTCAAAACAAAACGCCCTCGTTAAAAAAATTGTCGCCTCGGAAACGGTCGGCTGTATAAGCGTTATCTGCTCGGACAAAACAGGTACCTTAACCGAAAATAAAATGACGGTTAACGGCGAAATCACGGACGAAAACATACTTGCCAATATCTGCGTAAACAGCACGGCGGAAATCGGGGAAAAAGGCCAATTTGTCGGAAACCCCACCGAGTGCGCCCTTCTTTCGGCGGCGAAAAAGGCAGGATGGAATTACCACGAGCGCAGGTCGGGCGTGAATATAGTCCAGGTGTTTTCGTTTTCATCTGAAAAAAAGAAGATGACTTCCATTGTAAAAGGAAAAAACGGCCATACCGTCTACAGCAAGGGAAGCCCTGAAAAAATATTTTTATTTTGTAAAATAGACGAAGCAAAACGAGCCGAAATTGAAAAGCAGATAACGCTCATGCAGGAAAAAGCCTGCAGAATCATCGCTTTCGCGCACAGGGATTTTCCCTCTCTTTCGTCTTTCGACGAAAACACGGTGGAAAAGGACATGACGTTCGACGGTTTCCCCGCATTTTCTGACCCTCTTCGCGCCGACGTTTTTGAAGCCGTCAACCAGTGCAGACTCGCCGGAGTAGACATAAAGATACTTACGGGCGACAACATCGTAACCGCCACGGCGATAGCGACGGAACTCGGCGTTTTGGACAATGACCATATCGCCGTCGTGGCGCGTGATATTGAGGAACTATCCGACGAGGAATTGTCCGCCAAACTCGAGAAAATCAGGGTTATCGCCAGAAGCACGCCGGGAATTAAAATGCGCGTCGTAAACCTTTTGAAAAAAGCGGGATACGTTACGGCGGTAACCGGGGATGGAATCAACGACGCGCCCGCCTTGAAAAACGCCGACGTAGGTATCGCAATGGGCATTTCTGGCACGGAAGTTTCCAAAGAAGCGAGCGACATCGTTCTGCTTAACGATTCATTTTCCACCATTGTAAACGCGATCCGCTGGGGGCGCGGAATTTACGAAAACTTTAAGCGTTTTATCAGTTTTCAGCTAACGGTAAACGTGTCCGCCGTCATCGTGGTGCTAACCTCGATACTTCTCGGCTTAAAAACGCCGTTTACCGCGCTTGAACTTTTGTGGATCAACATCATCATGGACGGCCCTCCCGCGCTCAGCCTCGGCCTAGAGCCGATTTACGCCGACTTGATGAAAAGGCCGCCGGTAAAACGCAGTGAGGACATTTTAACCCGCGCCCTGCTCACTCGGACGGGCATTACCGGGCTTTACATCTCGGTCGTGTTTCTTTGCCAGTACGCATTTAATTTTTTGAACGTGGAAGAGCGGCAGATGAACACGGTCCTATTTACCATGTTCGCCCTGTTTCAACTTTTCAACGCCTTTAACTGCCGCGAGCTTCATGACGACAGCATTTTCAAACACTTTTTCAAGAACAGAACGATGCTTGCGATTACGGGGTGCACCTTCATTTTACAGATTCTGTTTATCCAGTACGCCGGTAAGTTCTTCGGCACCGTCCCGCTTCCGCTTCCGCTGTGGCTTACGCTGTTCGCGGTCACGTTTAGCGTGGTTGTCGTGTCGGAATTTGCCAAACTGTTC
>NZ_BDHD01000214.1:0-2811 GCF_054786075.1 Treponema sp. R6D11
ATAAAGATTTTAAGGAGCTTTTATAATGAAGAAAAAAATAATTCTTGCTTATTCCGGCGGACTGGATACGACTGTTATTATTCCGTGGTTAAAGGAAAACTACGATTGCGATGTTATCGCCGTATGTGTCGATGTGGGGCAAGCCGCTGACTGGAAGACGATTTCAAAACGGGCGATGACTACGGGGGCGAGCGCCTGCTATATCGCCGATGTAAAAAAAGAATATGTCGAAGAATATATTTTCCCCGCCCTTAAAGCCGGCGCTGTTTATGAAGACAAGTATCTTCTTGGCACTTCGACGGCAAGACCGCTTATCGCAAAAGTGCTTGTCGATTACGCAAGGAAAGAAAAAGCTGACGCTATCGCACATGGAGCTACTGGCAAAGGAAACGATCAGGTAAGGTTCGATCTTGGCATCATGGCTCTTGCTCCTGATATCGAAATAATCGCCCCGTGGAGAACATGGAAGCTTAAAAGCAGACAGGACGAGATGAGGTATTTGGCAAGGAGAAAAATTCCTGTTCCCATGAAGAAAAAAAATTCTTACAGTATGGACGATAACCTTTGGCATATTTCCCATGAGGGGTTGGAGCTTGAAGACCCTGCAACGGAGCCGCAATTAAGAAAAATGCTTACGATGATTGTTCCGCCTGAAAAAGCACCTAACAAAGCTGAATATGTGGATATTGAATTTGAAAAAGGGATTCCTGTCGCTCTTAACGGAAGAAAAATGGAAGGCGTGCAGTTGATTAACGCTCTTAACAAAATCGGCGGCGCGAACGGCGTTGGTATTGTAGACTTGGTGGAGAATCGGGTTGTCGGAATGAAAAGCCGAGGCGTATACGAAACTCCCGGCGGAACTATTCTCTACTACGCTCATCAAGAGCTTGAACATCTGTGTCTTGACAGGCAGACTTACTCATTCAAACAGCAAGTTTCGCTCAAATTAAGCGAGCTTATCTACGGCGGTCTTTGGTTCACTCCGTTACGTGAAGCGTTATGTGCTTTTATTGACAGCACTCAACAAACTGTAACCGGCAAGGTAAGGCTTAAACTTTACAAAGGCTCGATAAATGCCGCAGGCGTTACATCCGCCTACTCGCTTTACAACACAAGCCTAGCAAGTTTTACAACTGGCGAATTGTTCAATCACGCCGACGCAAAGGGTTTTATAAAACTCTATGGACTTCCTGTGCTTGTTCGCTCGCTCATGGAGCAGGGGAAAAAAGAGGGAGCGAGAGCGTCGGGAACTTCTGGGGCGAAGAGTGCTTCGGGAGCGAAGGCGGCTTCGGGGAGAGCGAGGAGTGGGGCTGGGAGAGGAAGGGCGGCGAGGAAGAAATAAGGAGAAACTTTGAAAACTAAACGCAATCCGACAAAAAAAAACGGCAAAGCCTCTGTGGGCAGGGCGACTTGTGGAAGTTCCGCAGGCGGAGGCTTTTGCTTTTCAGGCGTCAATCAATGTTGACAGCCGTCTTGTCTTTGACGACATTGCCGCAAGTAAAGCCCACGCCGCAATGCTCGGTAAACAGAAAATTATCTCAAAGGACAATGCGGGAAAGCTCGTAAAAGAACTTAACGCTATCGCAGACGAAATTAAAGTAGGCAAATTGAAGATAGATACAACCCATGAGGATATTCATTCTTTTTTAGAAGCAATTTTAACGAAACGTCTTGGCGATACCGGTAAAATGATTCACGCAGGACGAAGCAGAAACGATCAGGTGGCGGTCGCTTTCCGCCTGTATCTAAAACGCACAGTGCCGCAACTACAAAAAGAATTGGCTACGCTTGTTAATGTACTTCTTGATACGGCATTGTCTCATGTAAACAGCATAATGCCCGGTTACACGCACCTTCAAAGAGCACAACCTGTAACGCTTGGACATCACCTAACGGCGTGGTGTGCCGCTCTGGAAAGAGATTATTCACGTTTTAGCGACGCTCTTAAAAGATTTGACGAGTGTCCTTTGGGAAGCGGAGCGTTAGCCGCAACTACCCTACCCTTGGATCGCAAAGCTACTGCACAGGAGTTGGGTTTTAGCAGGTTATGTGTTAATTCCATGGACGCTGTTGCGGACAGAGACTTTGTTTTGGAGCTTTCAAGCGTCTGTGCTATCACTATGGTTCATTTATCACGTTTTTGCGAGGACATAGTTTTGTGGGCAAGCGAAGAATTTAAATTTATCGATCTTGCAGAATCATGGAGCACAGGTTCTTCTATCATGCCTCAGAAAAAAAACCCCGACTTTGCGGAACTTATCCGTGGAAAAACAGGAAGAACAACAGGCAACCTTGTCGCTCTTTTCACACTGCTAAAAGGACTGCCCTATGCGTATAACAAAGATTTACAGGAAGATAAAGAAAATCTTTTTGACAGCATCGATACATTGAACGTCTGCCTTCGAATGTTCGCCGGAATGATTAAAACCGCTCAATTTAACATTAAGCGAATGAAGGCGGCTTGCACAGGCGGCTTTTTGGAAGCGACAGACACGGCGGAATATCTTGTCCGCAAGGGACTTCCTTTCCGAGCCGCCCATGAAGTTGCCGCTTCTTTGGTTCGTGATTGTATCGAGGCGGGACATAAACATATTTCCGCATTAACGCTCGCACAATTAAAAAAACGCTCCAAACTTTTTATGGAAGATATTTACAAACTGATAACGCCGTCAGCCTGCGTAAAAGCGCGCGAGATACCGGGGGGACCCGCTCCCAAAGAAGTCCGCAGGCAGATAAAGCTGTTACGCAAAAAAATAAATTAAGAGCGTGGGTTTTTTATATGAGCGAAAAAGAAAAATTTATAACGCTTAT
>NZ_BDHD01000215.1:0-2799 GCF_054786075.1 Treponema sp. R6D11
CGTTTATTATCAATATGAGCTTTACGGCGGGAAATCTCGGCTCCACGATGAAACTGCCGTCCGCGAAATGAGGGTCGAATTTCTTGAAAAAGCCGAAAAAATTATAGGTTGAAAATTGCGCGAGGGCGGCCGCCATTTCGTAGCGGCGGTCGGCGGTATAAATCTTATTTTGGTCAAACTGGGTTTCTAGGGTGTTTATATCTTTTTGAATTTCGGCGACAAGCTGTTCGCCGGGCATTTTTTTTACCTTACCGTCTA
The DNA here is from genome assembly GCF_054786075.1 of Treponema sp. R6D11. Lineage (NCBI taxonomy): Bacteria > Pseudomonadati > Spirochaetota > Spirochaetia > Treponematales > Treponemataceae > Treponema > Treponema sp. R6D11. Next base: position 259 of record NZ_BDHD01000215.1, read on the forward strand.
GCGTGGCATAATCTAACTTTTTTATAGTTTCTTTAATTTTTTCGTCTATACATGATTCTATTATATGCTGTTTAAGCATAGCCACTTTTTTGGCGTCCTGAAAGAACTTTTTAACGGGGTAAATCATCCTGTATGTTGAAAATAAAAACGATAAAAATGAAGGATCCGCCTCGTCCGACCTTGTATGGAAAAATTTGGCGTATTTATTGTGGCTTAGTTCTTTGGCGATTTGTTTGAGCATATTCTGCTTTTCATCGCTTATATCCTCGCCTGCAAACAATGAAAAGACTTTGTCCAATAGGTCTTCTGCCATAGTTTATATACCCCTGATTCATATTACCTTATTTGTTAAAAAATGACAAGATATATGTTAATGTCTAAAATTGGTTAAATTTCCCGTTTTGGCGGTTAAAACAAGAGAACTTTTTGCTTGTTTTTTCGCGAATTTGAGGCTATATTAGAGGTATGGACATAGAATCATTATCGGTAGACATGAGCCAGGCGAACGTGCAGGAACAGGCCGCGGTAAAGGTGCAGGCAATGGCGCAGGACGCGGTAAAACAGCAGGCGGAAGCGGTGGTTAAACTAATTTCGTCCGTTCCTGTTCCAGAGACTGATCCCAATCTTGGGCAGAATATTGACTTAACCGCCTAAAGTGTCGGCAAGCATATTTTTTTTCCTCGAAAATTTAATAGATTGAAAAAAATGATGTTTTTTACTTGACATTATTTTAAGTATATATTACAATTTGTAATATGACTGCAAATTACGCCGTTAACGAAGTTATTACCACCGCGAGACTCCCCATGGAAACAAGGAACAAGCTTCTTGCCCTCGCTAGAATTAAAAACAAGACAAAATCGGAAATAATCATACAATCCCTTGAAATGTACTACGAGCGCGAGGAAGGCGATATGGATTCTTTTTCCTTGGGGGAAAATGTTTTCGGAAAATACGGCTCCGGAGACGGCGACCGTTCGGTTACCTACAAGGAACGGATTAAGAAAAAACTTTCCAACAGGAAAAATGATTGTTAGATTCAATCCTTATAGACTCAGGCCCCCTTATCGCCCTTTTTGACTCTAGCGACAGACACCACCGCAGGGTATGTTCGTTCCTAAAGAAAAACCCGTTCAGGTATGTAAGCACAATCGCCGTTTTTACGGAAGTTTCCCACATGTTGGATTTTAACACAAACGTCCAAAAAGATTTTTATGAATGGGTAATGCACAAGGGCGTAATCATAAGCGACATAAACCAGAATGACATGCTTCGTCTTGTGGAGCTTACGGAAAAGTACTCAAGCCTGCCGATGGATTTCGCGGACGCCACTCTTGTAATTACTGCGGAAAAAACGGGCATCCGTAAAATAATCAGCATAGACAGGGACTTTGACGTTTACAGGCTTCCGGGGAAAGAGCGGATAAGAAATATTTATAAATAACATGGCGATTTGCCCGGTGTCGGTTACTGGTGCGCCGTTCTTTGCAAGATGTATGCCTAAAGGATTTATTTAGTACAGACAGGGCGGCTGCGCGCGCTATAAAAACTTCGGGGGAACCCGACTATGGAGCCTTTCCCTGACCACCTAAATGCGAAATTATAATAAATTTATAAATACTTAACTCATTTATTACTTTTTTCTTAATGGACAAAAACTACTCCCTTATCGCATTTAAGTGGTCAGGGAACTTTTATTCTCTGAATTTTCTTTGTTTGTCCCAAAGTCTCCTCCGTCGGAGAATCCCGAAAAATGTTTTTATAGCGCGCGCAGCCGCCCTGACTGTACTCAAGAATTTTATTCGGTATACATCTTGCAAACATAGTGGGCAGGTTGCGAGTCAAGTCAGGCAGTACCTACCACCTCACATATAGCGTACTCTTCAAGGCAGGGTACACTATGAAAAAGAGGTAGCTGATACCATTGCGTGTCCTTAAATTTAACGTGCGTCTTTTCCGATTTGTTTTGATTTTTCTTGCTCTTGTTTTTGGATACGTTGGTAAACCGTTTCGTATGTGCCACCCTTGTATATTTCACTATCCCTGCCGTATTTTGAAAATACGTCCCTTGCATAGCATGCTGCATCTGCTGCGGCTACTTGTCTGCACGCATCTTCAAAAGTTGCTCCCTTGTTCATTCGTGCCCCAATTTCGGAGCGACGTCCGTTTTCTTTTGGATATTTTAAAAATTCGTTAAGATACTCGTAATATACCTTTACGCAGTCTTGCATATATCTGTATTTTACAGCTGCGTAATGGTCAAGGGCCTTTTGATCGCGATAAAGAAACATTTTCTCGCAGCCACCCCAATATTTATCGACACAATCCTCGATAGTAAAGAACAATTGGTGAGGTACACCTTCGGAGATGAATTTGTTTTTAGCTTCAATAACATATGTTACGGGGTGGAAATCGTCGGTAAATGCTTTTGTGGGGTTTGTTGCGGCAAGTGCCAATGACATAAAAATTACCTTTAAAATTGTCTTTTTCATGAAAAAACGGCTTTTTCCTATTTACAAAATAACTTTGAAATGATATTAT
>NZ_BDHD01000216.1:0-2794 GCF_054786075.1 Treponema sp. R6D11
AAGATGTATAATTCAGCCTTGCCTTTATAATTCTTGTATATGTTATCTATAAATTCCGTAAGATCTATGCCTGTTCCAACAAGACCTATGGGCGTATGCCTAGAGTCAAAAACAGGAGCGTTGATAAACAACAAAGTCTTTTGTATTTCCGGGTTGTAGTTGATGTTAAAATTATATTTTTCTGTTTCATACAGAGTCATTTTGTACCAATAGTTATCGGGATTTTCAGTATCAACTCTATAATGATTATTTTCGTCAAAGTAAAATTCTTTATCAATATTGCTTGACCAGAAAGCCGAGTTGCTTTTGAAAGCCCGGCAATATCCGTTAATTTCATCAAAGGCGATTCTTTTTAAGTCCCTGTCAGTGGGATTAAGAAAGTGGCGCTGTATTAGGGGAGAAGTCGCCATTTTAATAGCAATGGCGATTTCGCTGTTAACCGACGACTCAAGTTTTGCCCTTTCAAGCTCCATCGCCTGCGACAGTTCATTTCCCGCGCTAGTATGAAGAAGCTGCCACATTGTAAAAGCGAAAGCCGCGCTTCCGCCTATAAAAATAACTAAAAACATAATGGCGGAAAAGGCGATAAACCTGCCCTTTATCGAAACTCTACGCCCCTGTGTTTGTTTTTCTTTCATTATATGTCTTCCTTAATGCCTTAATAATAACATAATTTTTGATAAAAGAGTATAGATGAAAACATATAATAATGGCATACTATGCCGAATTTGTATATTTTTAGGCAAAAATGTAAATTTTTTACATTTACTTATTCTACCTTGAACCGCGATACTTCCCGCATTAAATCGTCTATAGCTTCGCGGTTTTTACCGCTTATACCATTTACATGGTTTACCGCCAAGTTAATATGCTCCGCTCCGGTTGCCATTTCTTGCATACCGCCGGTTATTTCCTGAGTCGATTTTTCAAGATTACTGCTTTCCTGTATTACTTCTTTCGCCCCATCAAGCATTTCCTGGGACGCGTCTTTTACTTTCCGTGTTATTTGGTTTACTTCGCTTATGCCTTCAAGCACCTGTTTGCTTCCAGCAGTCTGTTCCTCCATTGAGTTACGGATACTTTCTTCCTGAGTCGCTACTGTTTTAACGCTTGTGTCAATCGCCTCGAATTTGGCAAGTACGTTTTCTGTCGATTTTGTTATTTTATCTATAGACTCTTTTATCTTCTTTAAAACATTGCCTATCGTCTTGGATTGTTCGCTGGAACTTTCAGCTAATTTACGAATCTCATCGGCGACTACGGCAAAACCCTTGCCCGCTTCCCCCGCGTGAGCGGCTTCAATAGCGGCGTTCATGGAAAGTAAGTTAGTCTGGCTTGCGATGTTTTCCATTACCGAGTTAATTTCTAACAATCCCTCTGACTCACGGGCGATTTCCTGAATGTCCGTAGCCACTTCTTGCAAGCCGTTTCTTCCAACTTCGGAAGATTCTCTTAATGTATTAACATTAGTAGCGTTATTAACAAGCGTTCCCGTAACTGAATTAATATTCGCCATCATTTCTTCAATAGCGGACGACGCTTGGGCGATATGGGTGCTCTGATTTTCAACGTGGTCGTTAAGATTATGAATGTTTACCGTAAGCTGTTCCATTGTTGCGTGGGTTTCGCTTACGCTGGCGCTCTGGTTTAAGATACGGCTTTTAATGCTCTGAATATTGGCGTTAATCTCGTTTACTGCGGCGGCGGTCTCGTTCATGTTTGCCGCCAGATCAGTTCCAATGTCAGATAACGTATGTCCCTCTCCTTTAACGTTTACGACAAGTTTTTTTATTTTATCCAGCGTTTCGTTAAAGTAAAGGGCAAGATCGCCTACTTCGTCGTCTGAATGTATCGGGATAGCATGAGTTAAATCACCTTCGCCTTCTGCAATGTCTTTAAGTTGGTCTGCAACCATTACAATTGGGTGGATTACCTTGTTCAGGACGGAGAACACAATTATTGCAGCCGCTATAATGGCTATAACCGCAAGAATAATTGTAAATTCGGTAATTACTTCTACTTCTTTTAAAATATGTTTTTCGGTAGCTACAATCATTATTGACCAAATTTGATCCGAGTTGCTTATTTGGAAAGGCATAGTTTTAAGCCTTGTATATGAGTTAAGAGCGTTGGAAAAGGTTCTGCACTCAAATTCTTTGCCTTCATGCACCGCTTTATCAGCTTCCTGTATGTATTCGCCAAAACTTGTATCTACATCGATAAGCATTTTTCCAACACGTTCAGGAATCAAGTGCCCCATTATCATTCCGTTACCCGCATAAATTACCATTGCGGATATTTCATCGTTATTTTTTATAACGTCCTCTACTGCGGTTTGTATTACATCAATAGCCAAAAGACAGCCCAATCCTCCTACAACTTCACCTGTTCTGGAATTGATTATTGGAACCATCATCTTAAACGCAAATGTGTCTTTTCCGTTTACTTTCCATGGCTCTGGATTATCCACACGATCATTCTTTGCGTGGGGACCATTTAAATAATCCATAGTGTGTGCAATATCCGTGCTTGCGCGGGCGACTACCTGTCCTGTTTCCTTGCTGAAAGTCATTGCATATTGCCCTGTGGGACTCGAACCTATGCGTCCGATATATCGGCTGTCCATTCCGTCAAGGGCGTTAGGTTTCCATATTGTATAAATGGCAATCATATTGGGTTCTGATCTAAGAGCGGAGTGCAGCATATCGTCATACCTTTCTCTGCGTTGATTTGCAGGAATGGCTTCATAATCATCCATTACATTTGCCATTGTACGCAACGCCCGTATATATGC
>NZ_BDHD01000217.1:0-2681 GCF_054786075.1 Treponema sp. R6D11
CGGTATGCTCGTGTTGGAATCGAAAGACAGCGAAACGGAAATTCTTAAACTTGCCATGAAGCATAATTTGCGCAAACAAAAAAAGCTGATGACGGACAGCAACTATGCGATTATCAATATTTTAGCGTACTTAAAAAGCGCGAAAGCGACTATGCAGCGGTTTGTTGACAGTTTGCCACAAAGCTACATTGCAAAGCGAATGGCGGAAATCAGCCCAGAGAATAAGGCAAAAGTTATGCGGATTTTGTCCGAAAGCTTTGCGCAAGAGCCGTATCAAACCGAGACGAAGGACGGGCTAAAAATAAGAGGCAACGATGCATATGCTGTCGTTATGCCGCACAAAAACGAGAATAAAATATCCATCACGACCGAGGGGCTGACGCAGGAATTCGCCGACGAGCTAGCCGATATCTGTTACAAAACAATAAAATCCAGCGAATAAAAAAGAGGCTCATTGCCTCTTTTTAAAACTTATCAAAGTGGTCGTATTTGTATTTCAAATACCATAGGCAAACAATTGCTAAAGTGATGATCACGGGTCCTGATGTCTGCCATGTTGATAGAAGCAGGTCTGTGAAAATTTGCCAAAATGGCTTACTGTTTTGATATGGCTTTTCTGCATCAGGGACTTTCGTGACATTAAACTCCCAGACGTTTTCCCCAGCCACAACTTCCTTATCATACGCAAATTTTTCAAGCTTCCAATTGTCTTCCGAGTTTATGTTTGTGAATTTAATCGAGACAACGTGCTTCCCGCCCATCATGTTATCAAGGCTTTGAACGTACCCTTTCTGCGGGTTCATAATAACGCTTCCGGCCGTTAATCGCGTGTCTCCCTCGACGGGCTGGCTTTCAAAATTTACGCTAGTGAAAGAAATCATAATTTCGTCTTTAAAATCTTCTGGAGCGACTATCTTAAATGTAACCAAGCCTGAATAGACATCGGCTTTTGCTGGGATGAAACCCGTTGCAAAAAGGCAGATGCTTAGAAGCAATATAAAAATGTAATTAATTGTTTTTCTCAAATTTGCACCTCAGCGAACATAGAAGTAAATCCTATTATCATAACATACCCTGATAAAAGAAATAGTATTATAATCAAAATTATTTTTGTTTTCGCGCTCATCTTGCCCGTCATAAAGAATGTTAACAGCCCCTTGAAGAATTTTGCTACAACCTTAATAGCTTCCCATACGGCAGCAACAATTGCACCGACACCTGTTGCAGCAGTCGCTCCTTTAGCAGCAACCCCTACCCCCGCTGCAGCCGCTTTTTTCATTGCCAATTGAGCAGCCTTAGCAGCCACTTTTGCTGCCTTTTCTGCTTGATACGCCGCTTTCAAACCTTTAATGCTAGTCTTGAGCTTACCAGCGACATTTTTGAGCCGCAATTTTCTCAACCTAAAATTCTTAATCTTTCTTATCGTGTTCGGCCTTGCGAGCATCATGGCCTTGCTGTTTTTATTTTGCCTCTGCATTTGCTTTGAAGCTGCCTGCCTGTCTAACGCCGTGGCGTTCTCGCTATTAGCAGAAAAATCATATTTATCTTTGCCGGCTTTAAGCGCCGTCCCAATGACCGCAGCTCCAACAGCAAAAGCTAGATTTAGCTTTAGATTGCGCATTTTATTGCCAGCCTTAAGCTCGGAAATTTGTTTTTTAGTGCTTTTTAAATCTTTTTTAAGATTTTTCGAATAATTTCCAAGCATCGCAGAATTCGCCCCCCCCGCCTGCTCGGAATATTTGCTTATAGAATCCCTTAGTTCCCCGCGCTTTTCTCTCAAATCATGCAATTGGCTTTTGTACGCCCCGCGGATATCTTTTCGCGTTTGATGGCTGTCTATCGTCGCTTTTGCAGCCAACGCTTGCTGACTATGCGCTTTAATCGCGATCTCGCCAGTCGATTGCTGGATAGTTCCTGCTGCCATCTCTTTGCGGATTTGTTTCATGCTATCACACGCACTTTTCCACTCTTTTTCGGCTTTTCGCAGCTCTTTGCCGGGGCGGCGCACCTCGGCGATTAGTTTATGCGCATCGCGAACAACCATACCAGTTGGTGCCGGAACTCTTTTCCCCTCTTCTGCCATGATTGCTCACCCACTTTCCTATCGTGATGCTAATTATTCTTCGTCTTCTTTAGGTTTTTTCGTCGTTTTCTTCGCAGGCTGTTCGATTGCAGAATCTGCACGAGCTGCTTGTTTTTCTGCCATTGCTTTTTCTTGCGCTTTTTCTTCTTCCTCGTTGAAGTTAGTCGTCATCATCTTATAAAGCTGTGTATCAGTAGGGAATTTGTCCGTAAACGGCAGGACAGCATCGCCCTTGAATATCAATCCATGCCCCGGAGGCGTGTTTGTTACGTATTGCATCTGCGCGTCCGAAATGTTTAGAAGATGCGAAAGCTCATTTCTATCAAGCGTCGCTTGGTTTAGCATATATATATAATCAGAGTTCGAAAGCATACGTCTTGCAAGCTCGGATTTCAACAAGTCTTCAACGTTCTGCGTTATGCCAGTTGGGATACCACCCCATTTTCTAGCACGTTTATATAGCTCAAATAGGAAGTTCGCCGAGTATTCATTGGCGAATAATAAATAAATCTCATCTAGGTATATCCATGTGCGTCTGCCGATTTGTCTGTTTTTCGTAATCCTGTTCCAAACAGCATCAAGCACGATAAGCATGCCC
>NZ_BDHD01000218.1:0-2730 GCF_054786075.1 Treponema sp. R6D11
TGGGGGGTGAGGGTGTGTGCGGGTGTGGGTGTGTGGGGTGGGGGGGGGGGGGAGTTGTGGACGGGGGGGGGCGGCGGGAGCGGCGGGTGTGTATAGGGGGGGGGGGGAATGGGCGTGGGTGGGGGGGTGGGCGGTGGAGGGAGCGGGCGGGGGGGGGGGGGGGGCGGGTGGTGGGGGGGGGGCGCGGGGGGGGGCTGGGGTGCGGCGGGGCGGCCCCCCCCCCCCTGCGGGCCCGGGCGGCAGGGGGGGGGGGCGCCCCCTCGGCAAAAGGGGGGCCTGCCCCCCGAACCCCCCGAAACCTCCCCCCGCCTCGCCTTGGTCCGCACGCCTGCAGCGCCTGATGGAGCTGAACCCGCTGCGCGCCATGTGGAATGCCGTGCAGCTGTGGCTGGACGCCGATGGCCTGCGCATGAGCGCGGCCATGTCCTTCTACGGCATCCTGAGCCTGGCGCCGCTGCTGCTGCTGCTGGTCGGCCTGCTGGGCTGGTGGGTGGACCGCAGCTATGTGGAACACCAGTTGATCGACCAGGTGCAGGACGTGATCGGCGAGCGCGGCGCCCAGGTGGTGCGCGGCGCGCTGGAAAGCGCCCAGCGGCCCGACGAGGGGCGGCTGGCCTCGCTGTTCGGCTTCATCCTGCTGATGTCCGGCGCCACGGGTGTGTTCGTGGAGCTGCAGTCCGCGCTGGAAAAGCTCTGGACCTCGAACGGCGAGCCACCGCCGCCCAAGGCCGTGTGGTGGCGCATGGCCGCGCTGCGGCTGCGCGGCCTGACCTATGTGCTGGCGCTGGGCTTCTTGCTGCTGGTGTCCATGGCCCTGTCCACGGCCATCCAGCTGATCACCAACTGGGCAGGCACCAAGCTGCAGATGCAGCCGCTGGGGCCGCTGATCAGCCTGATCAACGAATGCGTGTCCTTCGGCATCGCCGTGCTGCTCTTCGTGGGGCTGATGCGCATCGGCAGCGGCCCCAAGCCCCGGCTGCGCTATCTCATCTTCGGCGCCATCGTCGGTGCCCTGCTGTTCACGCTGGGCAAGCAGGCCCTGGCCTGGTATCTGTCCACGGCGGCCGTGGTCTCGGCCTATGGCGCGGCGGGTTCGCTGGTGGTGCTGTTGATGTGGATCTATTTCTCGTCGGCCATCCTGCTGCTGTCGGCCGCCACGGCCAAGGCCTTCAGCGACGCCGAGGTGCGCTTCACCCACCCCATCCGCTGGGCGCCGCCCGCCGGTCCAGCGCAGGCCAGGGACACTTCGGACGGCAAGGGCTGAGCGGCTGCATTTCGACGAAGATGAACGCCTGCGCCGCGGCCCGCAAAGCCGCGGCGCAGGGCGTTTGGGAGTGGAACAATGCAGCGAAAGTCCCCGGGCACCGAGGCCCGGGGCCAAGGACAACATGGACCGATTGCAGACCATGCGGGTGTTTCAGACCGTGGCCGACGAGGCCGGGTTTTCGGCGGCGGCGCGTCGCCTGGACATGTCCGTGCCCACGGTCACGCGCCTGGTGGCCGACCTGGAGCAGCACCTGGGCACGCGGCTGCTGCAGCGCACCACGCGCAGCGTGTCGCTGACCGAGGCGGGGGGAGTTTCCGGGGTATCTGAGGGCATGGCCCTCATTGTGCAGAGCGGCAGCCCCCCGCCCTGTCAGCCTGTGCCGACAGGGTGGGAGGAGCCGCCCGGCAGCACTCAGGCCGCGCCGCGCGCCTCCACGTACAGCGCATAGATGGAATGGCTGCTGGCCATGAACAGGCGGTTGTTCTTCGATCCGCCAAAACACAGGTTGGCGCAGCGCTCGGGCAGGCGGATATGGCCTATGGGCTTGCCTGCGGGGTTGAAGACCATGACCCCGTCCAGCTCGGCTGCCTGTGCCCCAGGCGCGCCGTTGCTGCCCCAGCCGCACCACAGATTGCCGAACTCGTCGCACTTGATGCCGTCCAGCGCGCCCGGCCCGTTCGCATCGATGTGCAGGCGCTTGTTGGACAGCCGCCCGCCCTCGCCCACGTCATAGGCCCAGACCACGCGATGGGGCTGGTGGCGCGACTCGACCACATACAGCCGCTTTTCGTCGGGCGAAAAGCACAGTCCGTTGGGACCGGCCAGGTCGGTGAGCACGGCGTCCAGCCGGCCGCTGGCCGGATCGATGCGGTAGACGGACTGCGGCAGCTCGGCCTGGGCCTTGTCGCCCTCCCAGTGCCCGCCGATGCCGAACGGAGGATCGGTGAACCAGATGCCGCCGTCGCGCGCGCAGACGATGTCGTTGGGCGAATTCAGACTCTTGCCGCCAAAGCCATCGGCCAGCACGGTGATGGAGCCGTCGTACTCGGTGCGCGTGACGCGGCGCGTCAGGTGCTCGCAGGCCAGCAGCCGGCCCTGGCGGTCGCGCGCCAGGCCGTTGGAGAAGTTGGCAGGGCTGCGGAACACGCCGACCTGGCCGGTGGTCTCGTCCCAGCGCAGCATGCGGTTGTTGGGAATGTCGGAAAACAGCAGGTAGCGGCCGTCCGCCACCCACACCGGCCCCTCGACCCAGCGAAAGCCCGTGGCGATCTGCTCCACGCTGCTGCTGTAGATGCGGTAGCGCGCGAACTCGGGGTCCAGCACCTGCACCGAGGGATCGGGATAGCGCTGCTGGGGCTTGAACTCGAAGGCCTGCGCGCTGGCGGCGCCGGCCACCGTGGCCAGCGCGCCCGCCACAAAGCTGCGGCGCGTGGCGGCGCCGCCGGAATGGCAATGGGCATCCA
>NZ_BDHD01000219.1:0-2727 GCF_054786075.1 Treponema sp. R6D11
CTGTACAACAACGTGTACTATTCGGCGCAGATACGCGTGATACAAACAAGGGCGACGTTAATTAACACCGTTTTAGGCAGATACAAAACCGATAATTTTCCGTTTTTCTGGAATATTTCAAAACTGGGAAACCAGGAAAAAGACACGAACGAAGCCGCGCCGCTTATTAAAACCGCGAGCAAAAAACCCGCGCACAGGGAGATTATTCCAAGGGCTATAACTTCCGTCCATAAAACAAGCCGCAAATCGCCGCCATAAAAACCAATCGCCCTCATAATACCCATCTCCCTAGCCCTCTCGTGAAGTATCAGCCTGTACGTAACGGCCGCGCTTACGAAAATTATCAATAACATCATCACATATAAAAAATAAGTTATAAGGTTCATCGCGTCCAGCAAATCGGAAATTTCAGAAAGATAAACCGGCATCGTATACAAAAATATTCTAATCCCTTCCACCCATTGGTTTGCTTCACGCGTCAGTTCGTCCCTGTCGTACACCAAAGGCCCCATTTGAATGATATCAGAAAGGGCGTTCTGCAAAACAAGTCTTTTCTGTTCTATGTTAGATCTTGAATCGAAAAAGAACCCAACAGAAGAACAATCGGCGTCGTTAAAAAGTAACAGGCGGTTAAGGGTTAGCCTGGAAACATAAACTTTATAATAGCCAAAAAGTGAAGAATCCTTCACTATTCCCCTAACGATAAAAACGCCCGTGTTTTTCTGCCCCCAGCGCGTGTCGACTTCCATTATGACGCTATCCCCCATCGCCGCCCCAAGCAGGCGCGATACCGGTTCGGACAGGATAATCCCGTCGTCGGAAAAAGGTTTTTCCGGCTGTACGGAAAAATGCATTTTAGAGAACAGGTGTTCCTCGTTTTCCCAATCGTTTCCGACGACGTATTTTAACCTTACCGCTGTGCCGTTAAAATACACGACGCCGTTATCTCCAAAAAGGGTGCGAAACACCGTATGTTCGGGCTTTAATTTTACGGATTCCGCCGCGTTTACAAGAGCCGAAATTTCATTTTCTTCCATGTGTTGTATGCCCGTTGTGATGTCATAGCCTACCGCCGTTATGTCGCCCGCATAATGCGACTGCGCCGAATAGTACACGTTGTTGTACATTCCGTCTTTTGTCGAAGTGATAAAAGTTACGATGGCGAACCCAAAGACAAGGGCGGCAAGCAAAAAGCCGTAACGCCGCTTATAACGGTTCAGGTATTTAAGAGCGAGTTTTAACAGCGCGATAATTTTTTCCATGAGCTTGTTTTCAACCATGACGCACCGCTTCCATGGGTTCCACCCTTACCGTAACATGGATCGGGTAAATAGATACCGCGACCCCCAACGCAACAGCCAAAACAAAAGACAAAATCGCGATAAACGGAATAAACTCTAGGCTTAAAACGCTCCCACCGAGCAGGGAGGCGATTAATTCGTTTGGAATTGTTACGGAAAGCGAATTAATCCTGTTAATAAACAACGCCCCGCCGATAATTCCAACTGCGCCGGCAAAAAAAGTAATAATAAGGTTTTCCAGAAGCACAAGGGAAGCGATGTAAAAATCGCCGGCGCCAATAGCGCGTAACGTGCCGATTTCGCGGGTTCTGCGGAAAACCCCGATTAACAAAATGTTGATTGTAGTAATAATTCCCGCGACGCAGACAAGAAATATCCCCATATTGAACAGCGCCTGAATCAACAGCACCAAAATGGCGGAAGTTCCCGCGGCGATTCGCCAATCCACAGCTGTTACGCCGTAAGGCTCTATTTTTTTATTTAAGTCCGATATAAAGGAGCGGACGTTTTCCTTGTTTTAAAGTTTAAGAATGATAAATTTCAAGTCCCGGCCGGACGGGTTAAGGGAATCTTGGGTTTTATTTTCAAATAGAAACGGGCTAGGCGAATCCGCGGAGAATTCCTCTTTAACCGCGTTATCTTCATTTAACATAAAAAAATCTTCAAAAATATCATCTGGATCCGCGTTTAACAGGGCAAGGGCGTCCGCGCCTAACTCTACTTCTTGGGAAGTCGCCACCTGTATTGAATTAAGGACGCGCACGGTCTGCGGGTCTATAATCACGATTTCGTTCATAAACTGCCCGGGGTTCGCGTAAGAGTAAATCCCGACAAGCGGAACTTCGCGTATCTTAAAACCTACCGCCCCGCCCGCCGTTAACAGCAGGCTCATGCCCGGCGCCGGATACTGCCCGCTCTGCTCCCCGATTCTTTCCGCGCGTTCCTTCGTAATCATCGCGCCGTATTCGCCGGAAGCCAAAAGCCGCCCCTCTTCCAGGGTAATTCCCGTGAAAAGTGGGAAATAGCTGTCCGCGTCTATGCCGCATAACAGAACGGGTTCGCGCACGCCCAGCAAATCCAGATACGCCTTGCCGGACACCTGGCTTGTAATGTTCGCCACGCCTTCCCGCTCGCGGGCAATTTCCAAAACCGCGTCGTAAGCCGGCAGGGGCGGAATTGTAAAAAAAGTGTCGATGATGGGGGTATTCGCGCCGAACAGGTTCATGGTTATATCGGATTTCGCTTCAAGTACAACGTCGCCCGTAAGGCTTTGCACGAAAGCGCGGCGCAGTCCGAGGTTGGACCTTCCAATAACGCTGTTCCCGATAAAAAAAAGGAAAGTGATTACCGCGATAAGAAGGGCGATAATCGCGCTGTTTTTTTTGTTTCTGGCGATGTTGCGTAGAACCAGAAAAAAAGCCATTAC
>NZ_BDHD01000220.1:0-2725 GCF_054786075.1 Treponema sp. R6D11
GGATAATCTGGGACGAGGAAAAAAACCGCATTAATATAAAGAAACATAAAGTTTCATTTGAGGAAGCAGAAACCGTATTTTATGACCCTAATGGCAAATTGATAAACGATCCGGATCATTCCAAAGATGAAGAGCGGTTTATTTTCTTAGGTTTGAGTAAAATGTTACGTTTGTTGGTTGTATGTCATTGTTATAGAGAAAATGAAGAGACCATAAGAATAATAAACGCAAGAAAAGCAACTAAGAAAGAAATAAAATATTATGGAGGAAAGTAAGATGAGAAAGGAATACGATTTTACAAACGCAAAGCCAAATCCGTACTTCAAAAAATTACGGAAACAAATTTCAATACGAATCGATATTGATACAATAGGGTATTTTAAAAAGAAAGCTGAAGAAACAGGTATAGCGTATCAAAACTTAATAAATCTTTATTTATCGGATTGTGCGACACATTCCAGAAATATAAATATAGTTTGGAAGTAACTATCTCTTGACCACTCCTCCGCTAGATAATAGCCGAGCATACATCTTGTATTTAATGTGGTCACAATTTTTGACTACCGTTGTATTCTGGCTGACCCCCCCTTCGCGAACGCCTCAACCTGATCAAGACTAAACATCGAAGTGTCCCCGGGCGTGGTCGTAACAAGCGCTCCGTGCGCCCAGCCGAAACGCAATGACTCTTCCGGCGACTTTCCCGACAATAACCCGTAAAAAAGGCCCGCCGCAAAGCCGTCGCCGCCGCCTACCCTGTCGTATACGTCAAGCTCAGCCGCAGGGGCCTGATATGTTTTGCCATCCAACCACAGAACCGCGCTCCATGAATGGCGGTTGGTGGAATGAACTTCGCGTAATGTGGTCGCCACCGCTTTAATATTCGGGAAGTCCTTTGTTACGCTTTCCATCATGCCGAAAAAAGCGGAAGGATCAAGCTGGCCCTTTGTTTCAACGTCCTGCCCTTTAAGACCCAACCCTTTTTGCAGATCTTCCTCGTTGCCGACAAGCACGTCCACGTTGCTTACAATTTTACGCAAGGTCTTTGACGCTTCCTCGCTCGCCTGCGCCGCGCTCTTGCCCTGCTCGGCGGCGGCGACAGCCCACAGTTTCGCTCGGTAGTTCAAATCGAACGACACGACCGCTCCCGCTTTCTTCGCCGCCTGCATCGCTTCTATAACCAGTTCCGGCGTAGTGGGCGAAAGCGCGCTGAAAATCCCGCCAGAGTGAAACCAGCGAACGCCCTTCTTGAAAATAGCGTCCCAGTCGAAACTTCCGGGCGCAAGCCTCTGCGCCGCTTCGTTTGAACGGTTGTAAAACACCACGGGAGCGCGTACTCCCTGCCCGCGGTCGCTCCACACAATCGCCATGTTCGGCCCGCGCACCCCGTCATGCTCAAAACGCTTAAAATAAGGGGTTACGCCCGCTTTCTGGACCGCGTACTCAATTCTGCGCCCGATAGGGTAATTTACAATAGCGCTTGCGATGGCCGTCTTCATTCCGAAACAAGTTGAAAGATTAGTCGCCACATTGTACTCCCCGCCCGAAACGTGCAGTAAATACTCGTTTGCCTCGGCGAAAGGAATAATCCCAGGGTCAAGACGTGTTACCAGCGCGCCAAGCGCCAATAAATCATGCGCCATTCCATTTGCGGACGGAATTGATAAAGATGCCATATTTGTACCTCTCAAATAAAATTAGCTAATTATAATACTAATTCGCCTGTTATAAAAGGGCTTGCCTGAGTTTCCCCATCGGGTATAATCAAAAGTTCGCCGCCGTCGCCAATACCCCAAAGACGGCCGGAGATTTTTTTGCCGGAATCCGCCGCGCCTTCGACAAATAAAACCTGTTCGCCTTTTTTGTATAACTTTTGTTCAAGGCGCGGCTTCCAGGTATCCGCTTCTGCACGTTGAGCCGCTTCTAATTCAACGTAAAGCCTCTCAAGGATTTTTTCCAAAAGCAAAAAACGCTCTTCACTCGAAATATCCCTGCCCGACGCGAGGGCGATGCTTACGGCCTTGTCCCGCAGGTGCGAAGGAAACTCCTTTTGCGCCGTGTTTATACCGATTCCAAGATGAACATTACCGCCGTCCGCTTCGCATAAAATTCCAACCGCCTTTTTATAACCTTCACCGTGAACGGATTTAATCAGTATGTCGTTGGGCCATTTAACCGAACATAAGCCTTGCAAAGTCGGCGCGAAATCCTCGATGGCAAGGCATACGGCAAGGCCCGCCCTTAACGTGAGAGCGGGCGGAATGTCTTCAATGCGCTTAAACTTTAGCAGAACCGTAAAGGACAAATTTTCCCCCTTCTTCATTTCCCACTTGCGATCCTGTTTCCTACCGCGCCCTTCTTCCTGAAAATCCGCCAGGATGACGGTGCCGCTTGGAACGCCAGACGGCGAGTCTTCCTTCGCCAGTTTACGGGAAACGTCCATCGTGCTGGAAACGGTTTCCTCGTAGTAGACGGGCGCGTTAAAAGGATTACGTATCTTCAAGCTTGTCATTTTTCTCCCTAGACTATGGAAACAATTTATTCGTTATGCTATTATACCCGCATGAACATGGTATGTCTTGATCTTGAAGGGGTGCTTGTCCCAGAAATTTGGATTGCGTTTTCCGAAGCTACGGGCATAGCGGAGCTTAGGCGGACGACAAGAGACGAGCCCGATTACGACAAATTGATGAACTTCCGCCCGCTCTCACGTTAAGGGCGGGCCTTG
>NZ_BDHD01000221.1:0-2566 GCF_054786075.1 Treponema sp. R6D11
GGATAGCCCATCTCGCCGCTGGCCGCCATCAGCGCCAGGCGCACGCCACGGCTGGTGGCGTCGCCAGCCGCCCAGCTCTTGCGCGAACCGGTGTTGGGCGCGTGCCGGTAGGTGCGCAGCGCCTGGCCATCGACCCAGGCCAGCGACAGCGCATTGAGCATGCGTTCGCGATCCAGACCGAGCAACTGCGCGACCACTGCGGTGGTGGCCACCTTGACCAGCACCACGTGGTCCAGCCCAACCCGGTTGAAGGAATTCTGCAGGGCCAGCACGCCCTGGATTTCGTGCGCCTTGATCATCGCCAGCAGCACGTCATGCAGGGTCGGCGCGGGGCGATGCAGGGCCTGTGCGTTGCGCCCCAGCCAATCGCAGACAGACAGGATGCCGCCTAGGTTGTCCGACGGGTGGCCCCATTCGGCGGCCAGCCAGGTGTCGTTGAAATCCAGCCAGCGCACCATCGCGCCCAGGTTGAAGGCCGCCTGCACCGGGTCCAGCACGTAGTGCGTACCCGGCACGCGCGCACCGTTGACCACGCTGATACCCGGCACCAGAGGACCGAGCAGCTTGCTGCAGGCTGGGAAGGACAGCGCTTCCAGGCCACAGCCCAGCGTATCGAGCAGGCAGTGATGTGCGGTCTGGAACGCCAGGGGTGAATCGATGCGCGCGTCGCGCACGTAGTCGACGATGTCCACCAGCAGCGCATCCCACGCTGCACGCTCGTTGGATGGAATGGGGTTGCTGGACATCGTCGATCTCCTCATTGCGGTGCACGGTTGCCCGTGCACCAGGCCAACCAAGGTTGGCATCTACCAGAGCACTACTCGGCCGGTACCCGCACCTTGCCTTCCATCAGCACGCGGGCGCTGCGGCTCATGATGGCCTTGGTCACCGTCCACTGGCCGTCAACGCGTCCGGCCTGCGCGCCCACGCGCAGCGTGCCGGAGGGATGACCGAAGGTCACCGATTCGCGTTCGCCACCACCGGCGGCACGGTTGACCAGGGTGCCCGGAATCGCTGCTGCGGTGCCGATCGCCACGGCGGCAGTTCCCATCATCGCGTGGTGCAGCTTGCCCATCGACAGCGCACGCGCATGCAGGTCGATCGCCGACGCCGGAATGGCCTTGCCGCTGGACGAAACGTAGTCCTGTGCCGGCGCCACGAAGGCCACCTTCGGCGTGTGCTGGCGGGTCGCCGCGGCTTCCAGGCTCTTGATCAACCCCCTGCGCAAGGCGCCGCAGGCGCGGATGGTCTCGAACTTCTGCAGCGCAGCCTTGTCTTCGTTGATCGCCGGCTGCAGCTCGGTGCCGGTGTAGCCCAGGTCGGCGGCGTTGAGGAAGATGGTCGGGATGCCCGCGGTGATCATCGTCACCTCGAAACTGCCCACGCCGGGAACATCGAGGGTGTCGACCAGGTTGCCGGTCGGGAACATCGCGCCCGCATCGCCGTCATCGGACGGATCGATGAATTCCAGCTGGATCTCGGCGGCCGGGAAGGTCACGCCGTCCAGCTCGAAATCGCCGATCTCCTGCACTTCGCCATCGCGCATCGGCACGTGGGCGATGATGGTCTTTCCGATGTTGGCCTGCCAGATGCGCACGGTGCACAGGCCATCGCGCGGTACGCGGGCCGGATCGATCAGCCCATTGGCGATCGCGAACGGACCCACTGCAGTACTGAGGTTGCCGCAGTTGCCGCTCCAGTCGACGAAGGCGGTGTCGATCGAGACCTGGCCGTACAGGTAGTCCACGTCGTGGTCAGGCACCGAGGCGGTGGAAATGATCACGCACTTGCTGGTGCTGGAGGTGGCGCCGCCCATGCCGTCGGTCTGCTTGCCATACGGATCGGGCGAACCGATCACGCGCATCAGCAGCGCATCGCGCGCGGCGCCGGGCACCTGCGCGGCCTCGGGCAGGTCCTGCAGGCGGAAGAACACGCCCTTGCTGGTGCCGCCGCGCATGTAGGTGGCGGGAATACGGAGTTGCGGGAGGAAGGTCATCGTCGAATCCACGCGTTTGAATTTCAGGAAATGTCTTGCATCAGTGCGACAAGGCCACGGTCAACGCACCACACACGCATGATGTCCACGCGGTCCGGTAGATCGAGGTAATAGACGAGGTAGCGTTCGAAGCCCGGAACCAGCATGAAGCGCAACGGCACCGGCAGCTGTGCTGCAAGATCGGCGTGCCGGGTGGAACCCGAGCCTGGAAACACCGCGATGCGTTGAAGCGTGGCCTCCAACTCGGCGAGAAAGCGCCGACCCAGTACCAGGCCACCCTGCCGTGCGAACCACAGCGCGGCATCGGCTGCGTCGGCTTCGGCCCGGGGCCTCCATTCAATCGCCTTCACGCTCCATCCTTTCGGTCAGTTCGCGACGCATCCGCTCGAATGTAGCCGCTGTCACCGGAACGGCAGGCCCCGACGCCAGCCCCTCGGCAATCAGCTGCTTGAGCAGTTCTTCGGCCTTGCTGCGCTGACGCTGGCGGATCAGATCACGCACATAATCCGACGTACTGGAGTAGCCGCCTTCGCGCACTTCCTCGTCCACGAACTGCTTGAGCGGATCGGT
>NZ_BDHD01000222.1:0-2612 GCF_054786075.1 Treponema sp. R6D11
ATCCGCTATAATCCGTATCGAATAATCTTTTTCGTTATCCTTTCCGTATAAACAGCCGTCGGACGCCTTTTCAATCGCGGCGATAATAGGCGCGAAAATATCGGTGTCGTAAACGCTTGCCTTGCCGTTGAGCACGGTTACCGTTCTTTCTATGCCCATGCCCGTATCCACGCATTTTCGCGCCAGCGGCTCGTAAGCGCCAGAGGCGTCTTTGTTGTACTGCATGAAAACGTCGTTCCAGATTTCCAGCCATTTTTTGCAGGAACAGCCCGGTTTGCAGTCCGGCCCGCAGGGCGCGTCGCCCGTGTAGTAAAACATTTCGGTATCAGGGCCGCAGGGGCCGGTGGTTCCCGCCGGTCCCCACCAGTTGTCCTCCCTCGGCAGATAGGCGATGCGGTTTTCGGGGATGCCCATCTTCTTCCAAACTTCAGCCGACTCGTCGTCTCTTGGAACGTCGCCTTCGCCCTTAAAAACCGTAACCCCCAATTTTTCAACGTGGATATTAAGCCACTGCGGGGAAGTGAGGAATTCAAAACTCATTTTAATCGCGTCTTCCTTAAAGTAGTCCCCCAAAGACCAGTTGCCGAGCATTTCAAAAAAAGTGAGATGGCTCGTGTCCCCCACGCTGTCGATATCCCCCGTGCGGATGCATTTCTGGTAATCCACCAGCTTCTTGCCCGCCGGATGATCCTGCCCCAAAAGATAGGGGACAAGAGGGTGCATTCCCGCCGTAGTAAAAAGCACGGTAGGATCGTTTTCCGGCAGGAGCGATTTCCCCTGTATCTGAGCGTGCCCTTTGGAAACGAAAAAATTGATATACTTGGAACGTAATTCATCGGCCGTCATGAGTACAGTTTAGCATAAATAGCGCAAGAGAGTGAAGTCTATTTCATGATGTAAGTCTTAATCGGGGCAAACCCGTTAAAGTTTACCGAGGCGTAACTTGCCGTATAAGCCCCCGCGGAAAGGAAATATAACTTGTCGCCTATTTTTAGATTTATAGGAAGCAAATATTTATGTGTTTCGTAAAGAATGTCCTGACTGTCGCAGGTGGGTCCCGCGATAATAACCTCTTCTTCCTCCGCCCAGCCGTCCTCAACGCCCGTAACAATGGGATATTTAATCGATTCGTTTAAGGTTTCTATAAGCCCGTTAAATTTGCCCGTGTCCAGGTAGACCCAGCGGTTAAGCGCGGTCTGGGTTTTTCTGGAAATTAAAACGACTTCGGTTATTAATACGCCGCTGTCGCCAACAAGAGAACGCCCCGGCTCAAGCACGATGAAGGGAATCTCGGAGCCGAAATCGTCGGTCAGGTATTTGTATATTTCCGTGGCGTAATCGGTTAAATCGTTGGAAGGCTGGATATAGGAAGCGGGAAAGCCGCCGCCCATATTGATCATCGTAAGGCGTATGTCTTCGTCTTTTTCAAGGGAAGAAAACAGGTACTTTGTTTTAGCAATAGCCTCGTCCCACTGCCCGATGTCCCTCTGCTGGCTTCCAACGTGAAAAGAAATGCCGTAGGGCGTTAACCCGAGCGAACGCGCCATAATCAGAAGCCCGTAAGCCATGTCGGGATGGCAGCCGAACTTGCGCGAAAGCGGCCAGTCCGCGGTGCTTGAATCGCCCATGACGATACGCACATAAACGCGCGATCCCGGAGCGTACTCGGCGATGTTTCTTAAGTCGCCCTCGCTGTCGGTAGCGAACATCCTCACGCCCTTTTCGTAAAAATACGCGACGTCTTTCGCTTTTTTTATGGTGTTTCCGTAAGACATACGGTCTGGCGATATTCCCATGCTTAGGACAAGATCAAGCTCGTTGCGCGAGGCGAGATCGAAGTTAGAGCCTAATTCGTCCAGCATGGAAATAATTTCCCTGTCGGGATTCGCTTTTACGGCGTAGTAAATCTGCGCGTACGGGAAAGAATCGCGCATTTTAAGGTAGTTGCTTCTTATGCCCCTAAGGTTGATTATTATGCACGGTGTTTCTAGGTTTTCGGAAAACTCCATAAACCTTTTCCATTCGGCGTCTGTTATATATTCGGCTCTACGTATCATGGCCCCTCCCTGATGTAATAACGCTAATTTAGCATGAATGGGGCAGGGGGGCAAGATGTATGCCTAAAGATTATCTTTAGTACGGGCGGGCAGGCGGCGTGCCAAAAAAACTTCGGGGGAACGCCGCCTACGGAGCCTTTCGGCGACTAAATAGTGGTGATAAGAAAGATTTATTGTAGTTTGTCGCCGAACTTTTATTCTCTGAATTTTCTTTGGTTATACCAAAGTCTCCTCCGGCTAAGAGCCCCGAAAATGTTTTTCCGGCACACCGCCTGCCCGCCCGTACTAACAAGTATTTTATTGGGCATACATCTTCTACCGCTAACATTCCACATATAGCGTTTTCAACAAGGCAATGTACGTTATGAAAAAACGGTGTCCGTTACGTTGCGTGCATAGACAATTCGTAGAAACAATTGATATTACCCAATAAATAATGTATAAAACAATGCAAAAAACGCTCGTATAAACAGTATTGGGTATAGCAAAAAACTTCTATATTTCATGAAAAAACGGCTTTTTCCTATTTACAAAATAACTTTGAAATGATATTAT
>NZ_BDHD01000223.1:0-2596 GCF_054786075.1 Treponema sp. R6D11
TGCCTAAAAAGGCTGTGGTGGCGGTTAAGCCCGGCGAAAAAACTAGGGCGGGCATTACGGTGGTGGCCGCAAAATGAAACCAAGAAGAATTCGTATAAGAAAACCGCCGCAAAAAAGGGTAACGGCGAGAAAAATACACATAAAAGTTCTTACAAGGGAAGAATTAAAGAAAGGCATCTATATTATCCCCAACCTGTTTACCTGCGGAAATATGACATTCGGCGTGCTTTCGGTTATCGCGTCCATCGGGGGGCATTTTATTCCGGCGGCGTGGTTTTTAATCGGCGCCCTTGCCTGCGACATTTTGGACGGTAGGATCGCGAGGATGACCAAGACGACAAGCATGTTCGGAATGGAACTTGATTCCCTAAGCGATCTTGTTTCGTTCGGGATAGCGCCCGCGTTTATGATGTATATGCTGGTTCTGAAGACTATGGGAAAAATAGGAATCGCCATAGCCGTGCTTTATGTTTTATGCTGCGCCCTGCGTCTTGCGCGGTTTAACGTTCTCGCACATTCGGGAGCGGTTCACAAGCATTTTGTCGGGCTTCCCACTCCGGCCTCGGCGGGCGTTATTATTTCGTTTGTATTAAGTTACCAGCTTTTGGCGCCGGAAGGCATCCGCCTTAATTCCAAGACGATCCCGGTGCTAATGGAATTTATGCCTACGTTCTTCAAGATAATGCCGGTTGTCATCGTCGTGCTTTCGTTCCTGATGGTTTCCAATATTCCGTATCTGTCGTTTAAAAAATTACAACTGTCCAAGATACATACGATAGAACTTTTCGCCGTATTAATCGTGCTGATCATATTAATAGTTATCTTTCCGCAGAATACGATATTTATCATATTTACGATTTATGCCTTATCGGGAATTATAATTTATGTGCCAAGCCTTATCTTTAGAAGGAAAAAATTACCGGAAACCCAGGCGGAAATAGATGATGTGTGATCCGGCAAATCCAAAAGGCTCCGGTATAGTAAACATCTGGCAGGAAACTTTTCCCGTGCGTTTCGGTTCGATAGACAAGTCGGACCGCCTTACGTTGGACGCGGTTTTTCAGTTTTTTCAGGAAGCGGCGATTTGCCATGCGGAAAATTTGAACGTCGGACGGGAAGACATGATGCGTACGGGGCAAATCTGGATACTGTCGCGGATGTCGGTAATCGTAAAAAGGCGTCCCAAATATTTTGAGAACATCACCGTCCGTAGTTGGCCGCGCGGTGGCGAGAAACTTTTCGCGCTCCGCGATTATGACATACGCGACAAGGACGGCGTTCCAGTCGTTTGCGCGAGAAGCGGCTGGATTGTTTTGGACGTGGAAAAGCGCCGCCCCATACGGCCCCAATCGGTAATGGGCGGCCTGCCCTTGAACGAGGGGGAGAACGCCCTTTCCCCCGAAGACGGCGCGATTGCCGCCCTTGAAGAAAGGGGCAACCTGCAAAAGGCCGCCGAGAGAAAAGCCCGCTACACAGACCTTGATTTTAACGGCCATGTGAACAACGTCCGCTACATTCAATGGATAGAGGACGCCCTTGAGCCGCAACTATTGGAAAACGCCGACAGGATGCGCTTTGACATAAATTACCTGAACGAAATTTTAGGTGGCGAAGATATCGATATCATGTCCGCGAAGATAGAGGACGCCGGTAACGCAAGCGGCGGTTCTGGTTGTAGCGGCGCGTTTGCGTTTGAAGGCAGAAAGAACGCGCAGCAAGCAGCGGCGCAACCCGCGTTCAGGGCGGAGTTGAGGTTATATGGAAATTCTTAAACTTTTATCAATCGGGCTTGCATTGGGCATTCTGGTCGTTATCCCCGGCCTTTCGACGGGAACGATGGCGGTAGTTTTTAACGTGTACGACCGCCTTATCGGGATCATCACGCCCAACGTAAAAAAAATAATAGCCGCGTGGAAGTTCTGGCTTCCGCTTGTAATCGGCGGAGTAATCGGCCTCGCGTTTATCAGCAAAGTGGTCACCGTCATCTACGACAAATACCCGTTCCCGATAACTTGGTTCTTCATCGGCGTCATCGCCGGAAGCCTGCCCCTTCTTTACGGCAGGACGAAGCGGTCAGGGAAACTGTTCCCCGCCCCCGCCCCCGCGATTTGCGCCATCATCGCGCTCGCGGTAATGGTGGTAATGGCGATTTTCAATCCCAACGAGGCGGAGATTGTATATACGGAAATTTCATCGCGCCTGTTCGCCCTTCTAGTGCTTGCCGGAATTTTTTCCGCGATAGCGATGATAATCCCCGGAATCTCAGGCGCGTTTTTGCTTCTTGTCATCGGGCTGTACAGGACGGTAATTCAATCCGTCTCCGAGTTTAACGTCCCGCTTTTGATCCCTTTCATAATCGGCATAATAGCGGGGCTTTTGGCTGGCGCGGCTCTTGTCCGCTTCCTACTGTCAAAAGCGCCCTCGGAAACCTACGGCGCGGTGTTGGGGCTGGTAGCCGGTTCAATCGTAGTTTTGTTCCCCGGCAGTCTTGGAGAGGGAAGGATCGTTATTTATTCGGTTATATGCCTTCTAGTAGGCGCGGCGCTTTCATTCCTGTTGGGGAAGAAGAACTAGTTCGAAAAATTTCACACAAAGA
>NZ_BDHD01000224.1:0-2596 GCF_054786075.1 Treponema sp. R6D11
GATCTTTGTACTGCTCATCCATATCCTTTGGAGTGGATTTGCAGGACACCGACAGCATTACACTCAAAATTAATGCTGCTGTTAAGAGAACTTTCTTCATAGCAATCCTCCTGCTTAATAAAGTTTGAGTAAAAGATATGAATT
Source organism: Treponema sp. R6D11 (assembly GCF_054786075.1). Taxonomy (NCBI): domain Bacteria; kingdom Pseudomonadati; phylum Spirochaetota; class Spirochaetia; order Treponematales; family Treponemataceae; genus Treponema; species Treponema sp. R6D11. The sequence continues at coordinate 145 of NZ_BDHD01000224.1, forward strand.
TATTCTGGATTGCCCTAAAATAATTATTTGTAACGTGGTAGAAATTTTTGATTATTACTTAATAATATACTCACATAGATAGAAAGGAAAGTGTTAAATGTTTTTGTTTTACAAGAGAAATTGAAATTAACTACAAGCCGATGAAACGAAAGTTCCGCTTAAGACCCTAATATTTTCTTAGTCAAAAAAGGCGATGAATACCAAAGGGTTACAGGTTCGTTTTTACGCGTATTTACCTTTAAATAGACATATCCGTTTTTAAGATTCCAAGAAGTTTCGTAGGGGCGCATTTCCCTGATTATTCCGTCGCACAGTACGGTGGGGCCGTATTTTTCCAGAAGCTCTTTTTGTATGTCTTTGTAGCATTGCATTAATTCGTCAAGAGAGAAGGTGTTAAAATAATAAGTTCCGCCTTCCAGACCGTTTTTGGAAAAGTAAACCACCATAAACGCCTGATAGCCGGATATGTTAAGATTATCGTAGAGAAGCGATTTAAGGCCGTCTATTTCTTCCGTATAAGCCGGTTTCCCGACTTTTGCGGTAAAAACTTCCATTTTTGTACCCCACGGGAAATTGTGGAATACAACCTCAGGTTCCTCGGCGTAAAGCGCAGAAGACAATAAAATCGTTAAAATTACCAATAGCTTTTTAATGGTACACCCCCATTTCTGCTATTATCGGCAAAACATGAGGAATCATTAGCTTTTTTTTCGCTATCGTTTACCCGTTTTGCGGTATTTGCGGAATCGAGGCAAAGCCGTTTTCAAGGTCTTTATCGCTTGGGACTTTGTCTGTCATCGTCTTATTTCTGTACGATATATACGCCGTCATATCAAAATACCCAGTTCCGCTTAAACCGAACAAAATAACCTTTTTTTCGCCCGTTTTCTTACACTCCAGGGCCTCATCGATGGCGACTTTAATCGCATGGGAGGATTCCGGCGCGGGAAGTATGCCTTCCGCCTTCATAAAACGGACCGCGGCGTCAAAAACTTCGGTCTGTACTTCCGCGCGCGCTTCCAAAAGGCCGTCTTTGTAGAGTTTCGACAGGGTTGAATTCATGCCGTGGTAGCGAAGGCCTCCGGCGTGGTTTGCGGACGGGATAAAGCCGTTGCCCAAAGTCATCATTTTGATGAGCGGGGTTGTTTTTGCGGTGTCGCCGAAATCGTAGGCGAAACGGCCGCGGGTAAACGACGGGCAGGACGCGGGTTCAACCGCGATAAAGCGGGTTTTCGATTTTCCCGCGAGTTTTTCGCCCATGAACGGGGAAATAAGGCCGCCAAGGTTTGAGCCGCCCCCGGCGCAGCCTATGATTATGTCGGGCTTGATGTTGTATTTTTCAAGGGCGATTTTTGTTTCCTGCCCGATTACGGTCTGATGAAGCAAAACATGGTTTAAAACGCTGCCAAGAACATAGCGGCACTTGTCGGTTTTTACCGCCGTTTCTATCGCTTCGGAGATGGCGCAGCCGAGAGAGCCCGTTGTGTTAGGATCGCTTTCCAGGATTTTCTTACCCGACTCGGTGGTATTTGAGGGGGAGGGGATAACGTTCGCGCCGTAAGTTTCCATTAACGCTTTGCGGTAAGGCTTTTGTTCACTGCTTACCTTTACCATGTAAACGGTCAATTTAAGACCGTAAAAATCGCAGGCCATCGCCATTGCGGAACCCCATTGCCCCGCGCCCGTTTCCGTCGTAAGGGAGGTAAGCCCCGCCTCTTTCGCGAAATAAGCCTGCGGCCCCGCCGAGTTTAATTTATGGGAGCCAGAAGTGTTTGTCCCTTCAAACTTGTAATATATTTCCGCCGGAGTTCCAAGTTCTTTTTCAAGATAATACGCGCGAACAAGCGGAGACGGCCTATAAGCCTGATAAAAGTTCAAAAGGTCTTCCGGTATGGGGATAAAGCGGGTAGTTTCGTCCATTTCCTGATCGACTACGCTTTTGCAGAACACAGGTTCCAAATCCGCGGAAGTTACAGGTTTAAGGGTACCCGGGTGCAGCATCGGCTCCGGTTTTTCCTTCATATCCGCCCTTAAGTTGTACCAGACTTTGGGCATCTCATCTTCGGAAAGATAGATCCTTGTAGGAATTTTTTTCATATTCGCCTCCTAAGACTTTATTTTTTAAGATTATACCATATATGTAGATTAATTCAAAGTGCCCTTAAACGCTAGAACTTTATACCAAGACCAAGAACGGGCTTAACTCCCCAACCAATAACAATTTCGGTTTCGGAATTTGAATAATCGGTGTATGTGCCGGTTCCGTCGTCAGCGATGTACTTAGCCTGATGCCAGCGGAAAAGATCCATAACCACGTTGGTTTTGCTAAAGATATAAATGTTTTCGCTAAAGTGGAATTGAACGCCCAATGAAATTCCGGGACCTATCTGAAGGTCTCTCCGGCTCGCCCACATTCCATCGGTGTTTTGTAAGGACGTAGGCATCCATAAAT
>NZ_BDHD01000225.1:0-2554 GCF_054786075.1 Treponema sp. R6D11
GAAGTATGACAGAAGTTGGAACGCGTTGAGGGAAGATAGAGGTTGACAAAGGACTAGCGGTAAAATATAATACAAAAAAAGGGAGGCGTGTATGGAGATTGATAAAGGTGAAGTTAAGGTGGCTGTGAAAAAAGGGATGAAACTAAGCTCTATCGCTGGGGTTGTTGGCGTTATTCTTGGCGTGATTGTTTATGTTTTGGCAGTTAATGGAGCGTTTACTAGCGAGAAAGTGTTTACAAAAGCTGGAATGAGCATTACTCTTAACAGCACATTCTATGAAAAGGATTATGCTGCTTATACCGCTTATTATGAATCGTCGCGTGCAGGCGTGGTGACATTAAAAGAAGAGTTTACGGTGTTTAAAGCTGCGGGGATTTCTGATACGATTTCGCTTAATAAATATGCGGAGATAGTTTTGTCTTCGAACAAGCTTGATTCAAAGATTTTGACTGATGATGGGCTTACTTATTTTACATATGAGAAAGAAATTAGAGGTAAGCAATTCACTTATTATGCGACTGTTTTTAGAGGCAAGGATGCGTACTGGTTGGTTCAGTTCTTTGCTGAGAAGGACAAATTTGAGAGCATGAAGCCGGACTTTGTTAAGATGGCGAAGACTGTTAAGTTTGAATAGGATTTATTTATAAAAAAGAGCCGAAAGGCTCTTTTTTGAAGCTTAGTCTCTTTTTTGTTTATTCTACTGCTTCGTACATTTTTTCGAGGAGTTTTATCATGGCGAGGGTGTCGAGTTTGCAATATGCTAAAAGCGAGGTGCGGGTGCGGGCGATTTCGTCTGGGGATTTTTCATGCAGGTTGGCGAACGCTTCCATTGCCTCGGTGCCGTTGTGGATAAGGTCGAGCGCGTGGTAGTCTAGGCTTGGATCGTCTCCGCAGAGGGCGGGGAGGACTTTTTTAATCGACCAACTGCCTGCCATATCGCGGTGGTAGTAAAGTCCTGCTTGAAATGGGTAGGCTAGATCTTGCATGCGATTATTTATATTTTCTAGTTTTAAAATCAAATCTGGGAAAAGGGTTATAAGTTCGTCGATTCGTCCCTTTTCGAAGCCCATGTTATAGGCTAGGACTGTTCCTGCATCACCGATATCTTTGCAAAGGTTTTCAGCGAGTTCGCGCCTTGAATCAGTGCCTTCTTTACCGAGAAATTCTTTGTGAGTTATATTTCCGTTTTCTTCCTGGATGTGCAGGCTGTATTGGAATGGAATTTGTTGGTACGGATACACGCCGTCGAAGAGAGGTATTGGTTGTTGGTATGTCTCGAAATCGAGGTGGTATAGCGGGTATATTAAGCCGTCTAGGAATTCTTGGATTTGTTCCTTTTGGATTTGCGGTGGACCAGGGTTGGTGACTGCTAGGATTTGGTTAATTTGATTTGGGGTTAGATGTATGTTGTCGATATTATCCATGACGTCTTGAAATGTTATGATGCCGGAGTGGTATAGTTTGTCTTTTTTTGTGCCGAACATGCGCCAGCCGATGTCGTATACGTTGTTTTCTGGTAGGTTGCGGAAGCAATAATTTCTATAGCCACATTCATATGGCTTTTTGCATCTTGCGCCGATTCCTTCTGCTGGTTCTGTTTTACTTTCTGCTGCTAACTTAATTCTAATTATATTGCTTTCAACTTCGTCTTGGAGCGTGAGGATTTCGCTCGTGCAATCGGTTAGGACGAATAATTGTTTTATATCAAGGTCGCCTTGGCGGATGTAATTCGAATTTAGGCGCATGATATAAGCGTTTTTTATATTTATGCCGGCGTTTGTTGCGACGTAGTATTGATATGCGACGTCTTGTAGATATATATCTTTAATTTTTTCGCTGTCGGTCGCGCTTTTAACTTCGATTAAATTATATCCGTCGGATGTTTTTTGCAAAATATCTACGCTGCAGAAATTATCGTTGAATGAGAAAGAGGCCTCGGCGATGATGTTTGCACCGGATTTAATCAGCTCGCTCGTCTGCTCTATCATTTTTGATTTTTCGAAATTGAATGCGACTTTTTCAAACTCGCCAAAATATTGCAGTGCGGCTTCGCCGACTGCTGTTCCTGTTTCTAAGATAGCTTGGTTTAGAATCTCTTCACATTTTTCAGGCATGTGTTCGTCCATCCAGAGGATTTTTGGGCATTGGACGCCTTTACAATATTTTGACTTTGATAGATTCATATGCGCCTCTATAAAGTTCTGCCGATTATCGGCTTTGGTTGGGTGAATTTTATGCTACGGGTTATGATGTCTCTTATGATTTTGTCAAGTTCGCTGCCGTCTGTGTAGTCCGCGGGCGCGATATAATTTACTCTGCCGGATTTTAATAGTAGTTCGTCTGTTTTGTCTTTCCCGCCATCTGGATATACGGCTATTGAGGAGCCACCGTATTCTTTTATGAGACGCATGCATGGCACGTCGGTTAGACCATCACCGATATATATCATGTTTTCGAATGGGATGCGCCGCTTATCTTGCGGGGTGAATTTATTTAGGTCGATGTCGTTTGAAATGTCTAAAATGCCTTTATTTATGCGGAAAAGGAATTGTGT
>NZ_BDHD01000226.1:0-2542 GCF_054786075.1 Treponema sp. R6D11
CTAAAAAACCTCAAAATTTATTATTTCATAAGTTTTTTTATTAAAAGTTGCGATATATATAGTAACAAGGAATATAAATGAAAAACCAAAAATATAACTTTCTAGCCCTCATTTTTTTGACAGGAGTCGCTATGATGGCGGCTGACTTTCTGATACTGCTTTTTTTCGGCAGTTCTTTTTCTTTTATTCGTTTCCGTCTTGGAATTCCTGCGCTGATTTTTCTGGTTCTTTATTGCTGTATTTTAGGGCATGGCGCGCTTTATTTTGATTACAAATACTTTACAAAATTGGATGGGGAACAGTATTTACTGTGGCTAAAAAAGTTAGGTGCAGTGCCGATTAAAAGAATCGCTCTTAATGTAGTTATCCACGCCGTTTTTCTTGGGATTGTTTTTTTGGGCAATTATCTGGGCGTTGATCCAGCCATAAAAGGGCAATTATTTCTGACAACGCTTTCTTTTGGAATGTTGGTGGGAACATTTGTATATGTTGCGGGCGACGGTCTTGTTTCACGTACATTGCTTGCGCATAATTTTACCAAATATCCCCTAGATTGCCGTGAAAAGCGTCAGGCGGCTAAGGCATGGATCGTCCCTATGGCGGCAGTTCTTGTAACCCTCCTTTTTACCTGTTCTGTTACCATGCTTGGGTTTCATCGCTTTGGCGGAAACTTAGATGTGCTTAAAGGCACTGCCATGTCATTTTTATTGATACCTCTGATTATCTTTTTTATCTGTGTTTTTTGCATGGCTCTTACCCTGAAGAAAAATACAGGAGCAACATACAAATCAGTAATTGCGCAGCTTGAAAATCTTTCCTCAGAGAAAAAAGACCTTACAAAACGAATTTCAATTTGTTCTGTAGATGAGCTTGGCACTATCGCCGGTATGATAAACGATTTTTGCGACCATCTTGGCGGCGGAATTGGAACAATCAAATACAAAATTAACGGTCTTAACCATACCAGTTTTGAACTTTCAATAAATATGGGCAAAACTTCATCTGCTGTGGAGCAGATTACATTAAATCTTGACAATATGAAGAATCTCATGGTCAAACAGGAAGGCGGCGCGGAAGAAGCGGGCAGGGCGGTAGGAGTAATTAAAGAAAATATCGGCAGTCTTAAAAAAATAATAGAAGAGCAAACGGAAAGCGTAAATATGTCGTCTTCCGCCATTGAAGAAATGACAGCTAACATTCACTCTGTAACGCAGACATTGGTTGAAAATAGCAAAAATGTCAGTTTTTTAACAGAGGCGTCGGAAAACGGCAAAACAGGGCTACAATTAGTCACTCAGGAGATACAGGAAATAGCTCACGACTCAGAGGGGCTTCTTGAAATAAACTCGCTGATGAATAGTATTGCAAGCCAGACGAACTTACTTTCTATGAACGCCGCGATTGAGGCGGCGCATGCGGGGGAAGCCGGCAGGGGTTTTGCCGTTGTAGCCGATGAGATACGCAAACTTGCCGAGACATCTGGAAAACAATCAAAAACCACCGCTACTATGCTCAAGAAAATAAAAGCGTCTATAGACAATATTACTAAATCGACTAATGAAGTATTGGAGCGTTTTGGAACAATAGACACAAGCGTTAAAACAGTTTCTGATCATGAGCAGAATATACTAAACGCTATGGAAGAACAGGAAATAGGCGGAAAGCAAATATTGGAATCCATAGGTCGCTTGCGGGATATAACGTCTTCGGTTAAAAAAGGCTCTGACGACATGGAACAATCAGGCGAAACTTTGGTAAAAGAAACAGATGAATTTATAAAAATAAGCAAAGAAACTGTAGATGGCATGAACGAAATACTGGCAGGTATTAACCAGATAAATGTTTCAGTAAACCACGTAAACGAAATGAGTCTTGAGAACAACCGTAACTTTGAATTGGTAAAACAGGAAACGCAAAAATTTAATGTTACCGACGGCAACGAGAAGAAAAAAATCCTCATGGTGGACGATGATGAAATACATCTTGAAATGGTGGGAGAGGTATTAAATAATAAATATGATGTGACAACCTCAAAATCGGGCAAAGAAGCTCTTGGTTTGTTCTATCAGGGACTTGTTCCGCAATTAATATTATTGGATTTGATAATGCCGGACATGGACGGCTGGAACACTTACACCAGAATAAAAGCGATAAGCAATTTGCACGATATTCCAATAGCATTTTTCACTGTTTCCGACGACCCGAAAGACATACAACACGCGCACGAAATAGGGGCGGTTGATTACATCAAAAAACCCTACGATAAAGACGACCTGATAAACAGAGTTGGGAAAATTCTCGAATAAATAGGCAACCATAGTCTTTCTTAGTTTGGATATTTATTGTAACTTTAAAAGTTTTTTCTTATTTTTTGTCATATTTATACTTTTTGTCATATTGTCATATTTTTCTTTTTTTCTTGACAAAATGAATTTCTGATATGAAAATATTACAATGTACTTAAATTTTTCTAATTATACCAATATAACAAAACCGTAAAGTTCCCCGGTGCTGAGATCAATAATCGGAGCGGTCATAAATA
>NZ_BDHD01000227.1:0-2524 GCF_054786075.1 Treponema sp. R6D11
AAAAATGTCAATCTTTTTAGGAGAAAAAATGTCATTCCAGTTCATTCTTTCACAAATATTATACGCGATAGGTCAGTTAATTCTCATTCGGCTGATGTTCGTAAAAACGAAAAAAAGCGTCGAAGTGATGACCATTTTTTTCAGCATTTCCTTTGCAATATCATATTATCTCCTAGGGTCCGCATCCGGCACCGCGATGAGCGTTATCCTTGCCCTTTTCGCCCTAATCGAGCTTTATGTGCTGCAAGGTAAACTGCCAAAAACAATAAAGTCTTGGGCAGACAAATTGGTCTATCTCCCCATTTTTGCGCTTGCATACCTCTTCTACGACGATCCAACCAGCCTCTTGCCAGTAATAGGAACAATCCTAAATTTCACATCAATCAGCCTAAACAAAACCATCAACATCAAATCCGTGCTATTTCTAGCAAACCTGTTTTTCTATATATATAATTTCTATCTAAATAACATTTCGGGAATTGTCATCGGCTCTATAATCCTCATCATGAACATCCTAGGTATATTTGCAGAACTTCGTAGAAAAAAGAATACTAAAAACAATAATATAAACCCATAGCGATAGCTGAAAAAATAAATATCCCGCACCGATTAAAATATCGCCCCTCCCCATGCTTGTTATATATTCAATGACGTATCGCGCTATAAACCATGATATGCTTGCGATAATCGACGGTATAATGCTCCTGTTCCCGATCAAACTATATAGCAAAAGCAAGCTAATAAATAAACTTACATATAATAAAACTTCTACTTTTATAAAAAAACAAGATATGACGAATATCCCAATAGCTAGAAACGCCTTAAGGCGTTTTTGTTTTATTTCTCTCTCTGCAATTTCCTCAAGGCTCACTAGCAATTCATAAATCCCAATGTGTATATTCCAAAAACAGAACGCAAATAGAAAAATCGAAAGCGTCCTGTTTGGCGATAAATTCTCCCTAATTATCTCGCTCGCAAATCTTGGAAATAAGTATAGTAACACATCGTCGCTGCCTACACAAACCAAAAGATAGACACCCAAAAACAAACTAGTTAATAGATAGTAGGATATTTTAGCACTATTCGCGAAATATACTTTAAGATTTTTCATATGTACCCCTAAATTAGGGGAACTAGTTTAAACCTTCTCCGCACCATTCTCACGCAAGATTTGTTTGACTTCATCGCCGTATTCACTTTCACATTGCATAGTCCAAATAATTTTGCCAGATTGCAGGTCTTGCTCATATCCGCTCGCTTCAGCCTCAGGAATTCCTAAATCGATCAACGCTCCAACGATACCACCAAATGTCGCTCCTGTAATTAATCCCGCTATCGGTCCTGCAGCTGCTAAGACGCCAAAACCCGGTATAACGACCGAGCCAACGCCCAACAACAATCCGCCCAAACCTCCTAAAATCGAACCAGAGACAGCGCCGTCAACAACGCTATCGTCATAATACCCTTCCTGCGCTTGCTCCTCACCATGCCTAGACACGATTGAAACGCGCTCAGTTGAGATACCTTTGCTAGCAATCTGACTCGTCGCCCTATGTGCATTCTCTGTCGAGTTAAATACTGCTACTATAACATCATTTGCCATTTTTCTCACTCCTAATTATATTTTAAAACTTATTCTTATCAAAAAGAGAGGATTATATACATATATGGAACTATTAGCCCCAGCAGGTAATCTAATTAAACTTAAAACCGCATACCAATACGGTGCCGATGCTTGCTATATAGGTCTCGACCTTTTTTCCCTGCGCCGTGGCGACAAAGGCTTCGGCCATGAAGAATTAGCATACGCAATCGATTACGCGAAAAAAATCGGCAAGAAATTATATATAACAGCAAATATTTATCCGTATAACAGTGATTTAGAAAAACTAAAAGAATTCTTCATATGGCTAAATGATAAAAATCCCGACGGGCTAATAATCAGCGACTTAGGTGCGTTTTCTCTTGCCAAAAAATATTTAAAAAATACACCGCTTCATATCAGCACGCAAGCAAATATCCTGAACTACGAAACCGCAAAACTATGGGAAGAGCTAGGCGCCGAACGCATCATTCTCGCCCGCGAGCTGCCAATTGCAGACATAAAAGAAATAGCCGAAAAGACAAACCTAGAAATTGAAGTCTTCTGCCACGGCGCGATGTGCATGGCATTCTCTGGGCGCTGCCTCATCTCTTCATACATGGCAGACAGGCACGCAAACAAAGGCGACTGCCCTCAACCTTGCAGATGGAAATATACAATCCAAGAAGAAAAACGCATTGGCGAGCATTATCCAATCGAGGAAGACGACCGCGGAAGCTACATTTTCAACTCAAAGGACCTCTGCCTGATAAATCGCATAAAGGAGCTAAAAGATGCAGGCGTCGATAGCCTCAAAATCGAGGGCAGAATGAAAAGCGAGTATTATCTCGCCACAGTTGTTAAAGCCTACAGAAATGAACTGGACGGCAAAGGTGCTGACAATTTAGCCGAGCTAAACAAAGTAAGCCACAGGGAATACAC
>NZ_BDHD01000228.1:0-2483 GCF_054786075.1 Treponema sp. R6D11
GCATTGAGCCTCATAAAAATATTTAAAGACCTCAATTTTCATGGTTTCCGGTATTTGCGAAAGTTTGTTGTGTTTTATCCATGTAACAAAATCTATTACTTCACTGACACAGTTTGCCGGAAGAGTCTCAATTTCCTGTAATAAAACAGCTCGGTTTGTCATTGTTTTTCCCCTATAAAATAAATATAACATAAAAAAGAAGTATTATCAATCAGCCAATATATAGGTTTAGGTAAAATCGGGCGTAATCAAAGTAATCAACCTCCAAGCATAAAAAAAACCGGAGACCGCAAGCGGCCTCCGGCAATTAGCGCGTTACAATTCTTCGCAGTTGATTAAGGCAATGGCGAATCTTTCGCTGCCCATCCGTATGTAGTACCACCAATAGCAAGATCAAACGCTGTACCAGGCTTGGTCAATGTTATCGTGATATCGGCAAGATACGCGTTATCTACTTCAATTTGCCCCGGTTTGTTGTTAAGTAATATTTTAGCTTTTTCATCCTCTGCAGAACCGGTAACAAAACCATTCCAGAAAGACAGTTTGGTAAGATCAATTACGATATAGAAAATATCTTCGTTACTATAATCTATATCCCACTGACCATCGTCAGCTTTTGGCTGATTCCAATTGCCGGTTATGGCCTGGTCATGCCATGTGTCGCCGTCCGCACTGGTCTGTAACGCGGGCTGTATTGTTCCAAATCCATTCTGTTCTTCGACGCTTATTAATTTAAGTATGAGGTATTTAGCTCCCTTCAAAGTAGCAACGGTCAATTCAGTAGTTTTATTGTCCCTTCCGTTTGTATACCAAGTAGCATTATCCGATGCGCCGAGGTCGAAGTAACCTGCGGGAAGCGCAGGTCCAGCTTCTTTTGTATAAGACACCGCCGCGCTCTTCGGCGAATCCAACGACGTGCCGGGAACGCCCTTCGCGACAACTGTTATGATGTAGGTTCCAACGGGAAGAGTCCCCAAGTTAACATTCGTGCCTGTTACAGTGGTAAACGGATCCTCATCGTCATCTTTGTATATCGCGTAACCTACCGCGCCGTCAACGGCTTCCCATTCCAATCTGTTTCCGACAAGAACGGGTACGGGGGCGGACAGCGTAACTATCTTGGAAGGCCTTAACCCTGTAATCGTAATGTTCGTGATTTTAACTTCGATGTTGCTACTGGTGCCGCTTCCGCTTCTGGCTTCGATCCTGATCCCGGCCGGGCCGCCGCCTGACGCCCCTTTCGTTACCTGATCTATGTCGTCATCCGTAAGGGTGATGTCATAGGAAAACGCGCCGACTTCAGTTATCTTCGTGACTTTGCCGCCTATGGTGGCGTTCTCGCTGTTGACGTACTTGTTGAGCTGGAACGTGCTTCCGGACGGTATTGCGACGATTTCACCCGTTATCTTGATGTTGTCGCCCACGCGGTATCCGAACGCCTTGTTCGGCATATCAATGCCGGGGCCCCAGTTGGCGAGCGTCTTGTAATGTAACGCGATTTTGCCGTCGATCGTTACGGCTTTAAAAAACTCAAGATGTTTGGAGTCTCCTGTCCCTGTTAAGCTGCCCGATTTGACGAGCGGTTTAATTGGGTTGTTGGCGTCTTCGTCGGAAAAATCAAGGTCCCCTTCTTCCAGCGCCTGAATGCCAGCGTCGGTCGCAAGATCAAACACAACTTTCTCTACTAAAGTTTCTTCTTCGCCATCGCCACTGCTGCTACTGCCGCTGCTACAGCCGACCACGGCAAGGCCGAATACCAGAACCATAGCCAGTAAAACCAACCATACTTTCTTCATCATAATTTTCCTCCTGAATTCTTGCCGTCCTACGGGCGGCTATAACAAAGGGAGGTTTGTTTTTTACTTCCTCCCATCGTTACTTTGCTCTCATACGAGAACATAGTTAAATATACCCCTGTTTTTAAACTTTGTCAAAAAAAATTTTTAACTTTTTTTCTTTTAAGTATCAGTTACCGCTTTTTGCTAGCGTACTCACTTTTCAAGATACGCTATATATGGGGTGAGGGGGCGCAAATGTGCTTGAAAAACGAGCGTTTTTCAAGGGATAACCATGAAAATTGAGGTTTTTAAATATTTTTATGAGGCTCAATGCATAGCTTACCTATATGTATAGTATGATATATGCCGTCTTTTATTAATGATGGTTTTTAGCGGTGTCCCAGTTCCATTCAGTCGTAAGCATACTCATTATCTCTTTCCCAGTTGTTCACGCAAGCGAGCAATCTCCGCGTCTTTATCGGCAATTTCCGCGACTTGGTCGGCAATCTCCGCGGCTTGGTCGGCAACTACAGTTTGCCACTTTTCTCGTTCAACTTCCATAGCCTCGTTCTCCCAAACTCTTTTCGCCGTGTCCCAGTTCCATTCTGTAGTAAGCATACTCATTACCTCCTTGGCGTGTTTCTCCATCAGCTCTTTCAATATATCATGTTTGCGGCAATATTGCACGGTCTTTTTTACCGCCTC
>NZ_BDHD01000229.1:0-2459 GCF_054786075.1 Treponema sp. R6D11
GGTAGCACCGCATATAATAGGTAACGCAATGTATCTGTTACCACTTTTTCATAGTAGTCTGTAACATTTAAATCTTTACTATTAATTTGGATTTTTTTGAGAAGACTTCACACAAAGGGCACAAAGGGGGAGAAGAACACAAAGGAAGAGAAGGGGGTTATTGTCCGAAGGATAGACTTGTGAACTTCACGATAAGATAACGGACAAAAATCCCTTGATTCTTCTTTGTGTCCTTCTCTTCCTCAGTGTCCTTTGTGAGAAATCTTCTGGGTATAATTTTTGTAAAGTATTAGTTGTTACAACGTAATAGTGTACTTTGCTTTGTAGGGTACACCGTATATGGGGTTGGTAAAGTAGTAACAGGCATTTGTATGTCATCGAAAAACATTTGCGTATATCGTGAAAAGTGAAATATAATGCGTATTTAAAAGAAATGTTAAGATTATTTAAGATACTTTAAGTTAAACCTTTGAAAAGCCCCCTAAAAAACATCGTTGACAAAAATAAAAATTTGGCATAAAGTACTAATTAAGGGGAAATTTATGGGACATTGGACTGATTTAAGCATAGAATTTGCAAATCAGCGTAATTATTTGGACGAATTATTTAAAATTTACCCAACAATCCCAGATGGGATAAGAGAAATTGATGAAAATCAATGGTATCATATTGAAAATAGTTTTAAGGCACACAACAATATTGATTTAATAACTCATTTGTTACAATTAGACCTTTTTCCAATTAAAGATTCTTATGTGGCATACTTAAAAAGAGACCCTGATGCTATTCAAAGAAATCCAAATACTCTAAATAGGCTTTGTGGCAGATTATATGAAATGGGATTGGAAGAAATATTTGAAAGGTGCTCAGAACCTAAAGAAACAAACAGACAAATTGGACCATTATTTAAGCGGTGGCTAAATAATGACGGGTTAGGAATAAAACCAGTTGGCATAAATGAATTTCAAAAAACTAATGAGAATGCGGTATTAGACGCTTCCGATGCAGAAATGAAAACTTGGTGTACGGAACATTTAGATTATTCCCGTGATAAAGGTTTGGATTTTGTTGGCAGATTTAATGGAAAATATGTTATAGGGGAAGCTAAATTTTTAACTGATTTTGGCGGACATCAAAATGCCCAATTTGATGACGCAATGAGCACAATAACAAATACATCAGTTAAGGCAATTACAATCGCAATATTAGACGGCGTATTATATATTAAATCGGACAATAAAATGTATAGGAATATTACAACGACTTACGCTAATTATAATATTGTTAGTGCTTTATTATTGCGTGAATTTCTTTACTCGTTATGAGGTTTTTATGGAATTATGTTATCAAGGCAAGAAACCAGTTAAAGAAATTTTAAATAATACTTCTGTTTGTAACCTATATGGTGAAATCTCCGCTGAGAATTTATTAATTAAAGGGGACAATATTTCAGTATTACAAAAATTAAGGGAGAAGTATACAAATAAAATCGATTTAATTTATATCGATCCGCCATTTTCAACAAATACGACATTTACTATCGGACAAGAAAGAGTAAGCACTATAAGCGTGAGTAATAATGACGATGTGGCATATATTGATAACTTAAAAGGCTTTGATTACATTGAATTTATCCGTGAAAGGCTTGTAATCGCAAGAGAGTTGCTTTCGGATGTTGGTTCAATTTATTTGCATATAGACTATAAAATCGGTCATTATATAAAAATAATCATGGATGAAATATTTGGAATTGATAATTTTAGGAATGATATAACCAGAATAAAATGCAACCCCAAAAATTTTCAGCGTAATGCGTATGGAAACATAAAGGATATGATATTGTTTTATTCAAAAACAAAAAATGTAATTTGGAATGATCCTAAAATCCCATTTAATAATAATGATAAAAATAGATTATTCAAAAAAACAGATAAAAACGGACGTGCGTACACGACTATACCGTTACATGCACCGGGAGAAACAAAAAACGGAGTTACTGCAACGGAATTTAAGGGCATAAAGCCTCCAAAAGGCAGGCATTGGCGTTGCGATCCAAAGGAACTTGAAGAATTGGACAAAGCCGGATTAATTGAATGGTCATCAAACGGCAATCCACGAAAGATAATTTACGCTGACGAAAAAGACGGCAAAAAAATGCAGGATATATGGGAATTTAAAGATTATCAATATCCTAATTATCCAACAGAAAAAAACAAAGATTTATTAAAGTCAATTATTTCAGCGTCTTCAAATGAAGAGAGTATAGTATTGGATTTTTTCTGTGGCTCCGGCACTACATTAATTGCCGCTCAAGAATTAAACAGAAAATGGATCGGCATTGATCAGTCTGAACAAGCCATTAAAATAACAAAGAAAAGACTAAATAACATCGAAAAGACATTTTTTTCAGAATGTAAATATTCATATTTAGAAACAGAAAATATTTATAATATGGATAT
>NZ_BDHD01000230.1:0-2456 GCF_054786075.1 Treponema sp. R6D11
GTGTAACGTATAACGTACTTTCCCGAATCGTCAATATATTCCGTTCTCTCCCTTTCATCATATTGATGATTCTTCTTATCCCGCTGACACGAATGATCATTAAAACAAGCATAGGTCCAACGGCGGTAATTATTCCGCTTTCAATAGCCGCCGCTCCTTTTGTCGCCCGTATCGCTGAATCCGCTCTTTCCGAAGTTGAACAAGGTGTGCTTACAGCGGCGCGCGCAATGGGTTCGACTGATTTTCAAATTATCCGCAAAGTGTTAATCCCCGAAGCCATGCCCTCTCTAGTTTCAGGTCTCGCTCTGACCATTATCAATTTAATCGGTTATTCGGCAATGGCGGGCGCTATCGGCGGCAGAGGTTTAGGCGACCTTGCCATTCGCTACGGCTATTACCGCTTTAGAACCGATGTAACTATCGGTGCTGTTATTGTCATATTGATACTTGTAGAAATGGTGCAGATTATCGGCACGGCGATAAGCAGGAATATATTGTCAAAAAGATAGACAAATCTTACAAACCCTCTTGACAAAATTATTTGTTTTCCCTATAATCCTATTAAACACGTAGGAAATGTGTGTATATCATTAAAGGAGAGATTTTATGAAAAAAATTGCAAGGTTTCTGATTGCGGGCGTACTGGCTATGGCATTGATTTTTACAGCCTGTACGAAAAAAGCGGGAACAACGGTTTCCATAGGAGCTACACCTGTCCCACATGCGGAATTGCTCAATCTGATCAAGGATGATCTGGCAGCGAAGGGAGTTACGCTGAAAGTTGTAGAATTCACCGATTATGTTCAACCTAATGTGGCGGTGATTGCAGGCGACTTGGACGCTAACTTTTTCCAGCACATTCCTTATCTGGAATCTAACGAAGAATGGTCGTCAAAATTGGTTTCAGCTTTCGGCGTGCATGTGGAACCATTCGGGCTTTATTCGGTAAAGTTCAAAAATATTAACGACTTGCCCAATGGCGCTACTATTGCCATTCCAAATGATCCGTCCAACGGCGGACGCGCTTTGCTTCTGCTTCAGGCAAAAGGGCTTATCACTCTTAAAGCCGATGCGGGGCTGACTGCTACATCTAGGGACATTACAAGCAATCCGAAAAATTTCCGATTTAGAGAACTTGAAGCCGCCCAGCTTCCCCGTTCTTTGCAGGACGTGGATGCCGCTACAATAAACGGCAACTATGCGCTTGAAGCCGGTTTAAATCCAGTAAAAGATTCTCTTATAATTGAAGGTGCGGATTCTCCCTACGTCAACATCGTAGTAGTGCAGAAAGGCAAACAAAACGATCCAGGTATCGTCGCTCTTAAAAACGCCCTTCTAAGCCAGAAAGTAAAGGATTATATTAACAGCCACTACGACGGCGGAGTTGTGGCAATTTTTTAAACGTATAGGCAAAATTTCTTACCACGACCTGACCACTCCAGAGTTGTCAGGTTTGTGGTAGAAATTTTTATTTATTTTTGATATAAATAACATATATGAATGTTTTAGACCTTGTAGGCAACACTCCGATTATTGAATTGAAAAAAATCTTCAATTTGGCAAATGGGGTTTCCCTGTTTGCCAAAGCGGAATATTTTAATCCAAGCGGTTCAGTAAAAGACCGCGCAGCAAAAGCCATGATGCTACACGGCATTAACTCAGGACAGCTTACAAAAGATAAAATTTTATTGGACTCCACAAGCGGTAATACCGGAATCGCTTATGCCATGTTCGGCGCGGCTCTTGGTTATCGCGTCAAACTGTTCATGCCCGCAAACGCCAGCGAAGAAAGAAAAAAACTTATGCGCGCTTACGGCGCGGAAATTGTAGAAACAGACCCGCTTGAAGGCTCTGACGGCGCGTACCGCATAGTGATGGAGTTAGCCAAAAAAGAGCCAGACTTGTATTTCTTTCCAAACCAATACGACAATTTTGAAAATCCGCGCACACATTATGAAACAACAGGCGTTGAATTGTACAATCAATGTAAGCCAACGCATTTTGTCGCCGGAACAGGCACATCGGGAACTTTTATGGGAGTTTCCAGACGGCTTAAAGAAATTGATTCGTCAATAAAAATTGTTCTTATGCAGCCTGACTCGCCGTTTCACGGGCTTGAGGGAATGAAGCACATGGAATCCACGATAACGCCGGGGATTTTTGACGGAAGCGTCGCAGATTTGCGCGTAACGGTAAAGACTGAGGACGCGTACAAAACATCGCGCCGTCTTGCCGCGGAAGAAGGAATTTTTGTCGGGATAAGCTCCGGCGCGAACGTGTTCGCCGCCATGGAACTTGCAAAAACCCTGCCGCCAAACTCGCGTGTGGCGACAATCCTGTGCGACAACGGAAACCGCTACATGTCGCAACCGCTCTGGAAAGACATTTAATGCTGCGCCTTTCTTCTGAATTGGAAAAAAAAATTAGAGAGGACGGAGAGGCGGCCTATCCTAACG
>NZ_BDHD01000231.1:0-2442 GCF_054786075.1 Treponema sp. R6D11
CGGCTACACTCTGGAAGAAGAAATGCGGCCGGGCGAGTTTCACCCCGAAAAAGCCGAGGCGCTCAATATCCCGATGGGGAAACTTTGGGGGAAACTGCAAAAGGGGGAATCGATTGTCGCGCCGGACGGCAGGGAAGTAAAGCCCTCCGACGTGATGGGTCAGCCTCGCATGGGTAGAAAATTCTCCTTTGTTACCGACTCACTCGCTTTCCCGGAAATTTCCGCCCATGTTACCGGCTCCGACCTTTTTGTCTGCGAGGGAATGTTTGAAAAAGAGTTAGCCGAAGACGCCCACGAAAAAAAACACATGACGGCCGTCGAAGCCGCCCAAATCGCCGCGTCCTCCATCGACCTGAAAAAACTGGCGCTTATCCACTACAGTCCGCGCTACACCGAATTCAACCTAAAACAACTTCTAAAAGAAGCGCAGGAAATTTTCCCAAACACGGTCCTCTCCCGCGACCGCATGGTTTTCCCAATAGAATATATCGACTAATTGAAATTTTCCGCTAAATATGGTATATCGTTCTTATATGGAACAATCAACTCGAATCGAGGTGCAAAACCTCTCTAAACAATACGGGCAGGTGCAGGCCGTTACCGATGTTTCCTTCTCGGTCGGCTCTCAGCAGGTGTTAGGTTTCCTAGGGCCGAACGGCGCGGGCAAAACCACCGTCATGAAAATTCTCACGGGTTTTCATTTTCCGTCGAGCGGGAAGGCTTTTGTGGACGGCATTCCCGTGGACGAACAGCCGCTGGAAGTGAAAAAGCGCATCGGCTATCTGCCGGAAAATGTGCCGCTTTACGGCGACCTTACCGTGGACGAGTATTTTTCTTTCGCCGCCGAAGCCCGCTTCATTCCTAAGTCCGAAAGGAAAGCGGCGATAGACAAGTGCTTGGAGGCCTGCTCGCTAACCGGCTATCGGGGCCGTAAGATAGAGACGCTTTCCAAAGGTTACCGACAGCGCGCGGGGTTGGCGCAGGCGATACTCCACGATCCGCCGATTTTAATCCTTGACGAGCCGACGACCGGCCTTGACCCGAACCAGATTATCGAGATACGCTCGTTGATCAAAGAACTGGGTAAAAGTAAAACTGTTATCCTTTCCACCCATATTTTGCAGGAAGTCGAGGCGATTTGCTCTCAGGTGCTGATAATCAACGACGGGCGGATTGCGGTGCAGGGAAAGCCGGAAGAAATCGGCGGTTCCATGAAAGGCGGCGACACTTGGGAACTGCTTCTTAAAGGGGCGGACGCCGACGGCGTGAAGACTAGGCTTGGGGAACTAGGACAGGTTTCCAACGTGTTAGTTGAAACTAAGGACGCCGGCCTTGTGTCCGCGAGCTTCTTTGTTCAGGAGAGGGAAAATTCAGGCGGCGCGGGAGAGCAGATCTTCGATTGGGCTGTAAACAACAGGTATAAGATACTCGGAATGAACAGGAAAAAACTCAGCATCGAAGACATATTTGTAAAACTTACAAGCGATGAATCAAAATCGACGGGAGGGCAACAATGAAAAAGTTTATCCCCTACCGCGCCTTTGTTCTGGCGAAAAAAGAAATCTACCAATACCTTAACGCTCCGGCTTTTTACGGGGCGGCGGTCTTCTTCCTCCTCTTTTGTTCGATATGGCTGTTTTTCGTCCAAGGGTATTTCTCGATGGATCAGGCGACACTTCGCCCTTACTTCGGAATCTTCCCGGTAGTCTTCATCATAGTAATTCCCGTTATTACGATGAAAAGTTGGGCGGAAGAAAGAAAAACGGGAACCGCGGAACTTCTGCTTACGATGCCTTTTACCGAGTGGGACCTCGTGCTAGGAAAATTTTTCTCCGTGCTTGCGGTTCTCGTCGTGATGCTCGTATTGTTTAGAGAGGTTTTGCACCTCGATTCGAGTTGATTGTTCCATATAAGAACGATATACCATATTTAGCGGAAAATTTCAATTAGTCGATATATTCTATTGGGAAAACCATGCGGTCGCGGGAGAGGACCGTGTTTGGGAAAATTTCCTGCGCTTCTTTTAGAAGTTGTTTTAGGTTGAATTCGGTGTAGCGCGGACTGTAGTGGATAAGCGCCAGTTTTTTCAGGTCGATGGAGGACGCGGCGATTTGGGCGGCTTCGACGGCCGTCATGTGTTTTTTTTCGTGGGCGTCTTCGGCTAACTCTTTTTCAAACATTCCCTCGCAGACAAAAAGGTCGGAGCCGGTAACATGGGCGGAAATTTCCGGGAAAGCGAGTGAGTCGGTAACAAAGGAGAATTTTCTACCCATGCGAGGCTGACCCATCACGTCGGAGGGCTTTACTTCCCTGCCGTCCGGCGCGACAATCGATTCCCCCTTTTGCAGTTTCCCCCAAAGTTTCCCCATCGGGATATTGAGCGCCTCGGCTTTTTCGGGGTGAAACTCGCCCGGCCGCATTTCTTCTTCCAGAGTGTAGCCG
>NZ_BDHD01000232.1:0-2433 GCF_054786075.1 Treponema sp. R6D11
CTTCCGTCACCTTAAAAGTTTTGTTGTCTTCCCAATACTTTTGCCATTTTGGTTCTATTGTTTCAAAAGGATACTTTGCCATGAGGGAATTATAGAGAAAATTTGGGGGTGGGGCAAGTGTGTACAAAAAGGGATAAAAGGTGTGGGAAATTTAAGGAATAACGCAATTTACGAATACTGTATTGAAGTCTTTTGAATACCTTTTTTCCAATAAGCGGATAATTGACTTTGTTATCTTGTGTTGTCCATTTGAAACAGTTACCTCAAATGATATTGTAAAGGCCCGCGTTCCCTTCAGGAAAAAAGACACCGTATAGTATAATTCTCTTGTATCGTGTTTCCATTTTGCTTGGTGGATAAAGTCAGAGGTAAAAAGGTAGTCAAATACGCAATCCGCAAGCAGAAATCCATCATTCATGCGGCAGCCTCAAGCGAACGATAACGGACGGAATTTATTTTAAAAGCCGACATTTTCTCATATTCCTTTATTGCCTCATCTGCCGCATTTTTCGCCATAGAAGAAATAATTTCTTTGACTTTTTTATCAAATAATTCCTGCAGCGCTCTGGTTATGCGGCTTTCGATTTCATGGCTCAAATCCTGTTTTGTTTCAGCGAGGCAGAATTCAATGTGCCGATACGCTCCCCAAAAACCATTCATAAAACCGTTTAACGCCAATTCTTTAAATTCCTCAAATCCATTATTACGGCTTATTACAGTCCCGATATGATAAATGGTATGTTCGATAAGGTGTTCGGCAGACTCTTCTTGCGTACCCCCTGAAGAAACCAGCCCGAATTCAAGACAAATGGCTTCAAAATGTTCGCCATTACGCAATACCAAAAAATGGAGATGCGGTATATTCCATGAGACTGAATTGGTGTCTATCATCATTTTTCCGATACCGGCAATGTCTTTTTTTTCTCCGTCTATATCATAAAAAGCCATTCTTCCCTCCAGAAATAAAATCAAAAGTTACTTTAAGAATATACCGTTTTATGGTGTTTCGCAAGTCTGGAATGCAAGGGTTTAGGCTAATCGGCGAAGTTGTGCAAAATGCTGAAATAGCAATAGATGAATGGATAGAGACCGCTCGGCTTATGGAGCGTGCTATTCCTGTGGCGAGGGGGAAATTGGTTTATGCGTAGGTACTGCTTTTATGGATAAAAAAATATAATAAAGGAGGAAATTTATGGATTATTTATTTGAGAAAATATCATCTTATAATATCATTAACTATATGCTTCCAGTGGTTTCCTTTTCAGAAACTATATTTATACATCTAGTTTTTTTGTTTTTTATATGTTCAAACATATATGACGAAAATGATGAACGTAATCCATGATGAGGTGCGATTAATATATCCACACCTTCATTTAAAATATTACGCAATAATATATCATGTGAAATAATATATTCCATCCCTTGTTTTTGAAGATCACCAGGCATAAAAATCTTTGTACCATTTATTCTTACATACACGGCAATACTAATATTGTTACAGTAACTCTCTGTGGACAAATCATTGTTTTTTTCGACCTCTTTTGGTGGAATATAATATATAAATTCATTTTGCAAATCAGTTGTCTGCAATGGTGGTTCTCGCCATTTCAACATTTCTTTCAATATTTTTACATTATCATAATCATCAAAAAAACTCCAATTTATTTTCTCTATATCTTTCATTCCTTCGTTATCATTTGGACAAGTTAACAATTTAGGACAAAAGTTATTATTAAAATCCACTATTGCTGATATATGATCGCTATGAGGGTGACTTATTATTAGTTGATCTAAAATATATTTTTCATTACTTTTTATAGCACCTCGCTTTCTATATAAAGGTAATAAAAAATCTATTATAGGGTTAAATGTCTCTGATTTTCCAATGTCAACTAACAATGTCTTATTTTCAAACTCAATATAAGTTGAAAGTGCCCCACCAACATTAAATATTACCTGTTTCATGATCCGCTCCTTTGCTAATTTCAACTCTTCTTCTTATGAAATTTGTTTGTTTCCGATAAGAAAATAAAAACAAGACAAGCAAACTTACAATTAGTACAATATAATTATATTGCAAAAAACAAAATTTGACAGATAGAAATTGATATAGCTTCAATAATGCCAACAGAACTATCGTTGTAAAAAGTGTCCTAAACATATTATTTTGCTCATTTAGAATCTTTAGTTTTTGATTTTTACTTTCTAGTTTTACATAGTCTTCATATGGTGCGAATTTAACAAACTTTATCCTCTTTAATAATGGCTCAATAATGATAGAACTTATTCTACTAATTACTATTCCAATGAAATATACAATGAATATTTCCAATAATATATTTTCATTGATAAAATTATAAGCAAGCCAATTTTTTGAAAGTACTGAAAATACAACCCCTGGAAGCATATAGTTAATGATATTATAAGATG
>NZ_BDHD01000233.1:0-2422 GCF_054786075.1 Treponema sp. R6D11
ATATAAGGGTTACAGCCGGGTTTGTATTTACCTTTGCTACAAGTTTATTAATGGCTATATTGGCGCTTATTTTCATTGAAATGGTAAATTTTCCCGCCGCGCTTATGCCTTCTTTATAATCTTTTTCCGTTCCGTTTGTAGTAACTTTAATATCTTCTATTGTTGGAACTTTTGAACTAAAAATAACATTTTGTGTTTCAACCGGTCCTGCCAACCATGGCGTATCATGAGCAGGAACATTGGTATCAATGGCAAAAACCTCAACCGTTACATTTACAGTATCACCGGAAGTTGGGTTAAGTCCCGCGTCTCCGTTTACAGTGGCTGTCCAATTTACCATTGGACCATCGCCCACCGCGGTTGTTTCAAACCAGCCGGCATTGGTATAGCCTGTCGGCACTGGATAGGTTGGATAAAGAGAATAAAACGGTGATGTTACAGGATAAGTTGTCGGTATGTAGTACACGCCTGCCGCAGTTCCGGCTTTTTTTATTCTCATTACTACTTTATGCATCCAGTAATTGTCTTCCGCCGAACCTGTTATTCGTACGGTTCCGCCTACGGTTTTAGCCGATCCATCTTCATTTATTCCAGGGTATATTATGCTTGTCTGCGGTTCATCCATGAGCGGGTCTATGCTTAATTTATAATGAACAATCTGCCTGTTTCCCGCGACATCTACAACTTTTACATATAAGGGAAGATAGAATCGTTGTTTGCCTGTTGTAATATAATTTGCGGCAGTCGTCGTGCCTAAGTTGCCGCCAAGCTCGCTTAATTCTTGTATAAGGTTTTTATATGTTGAATCATTCTTGTAATCTGTGTCCCTAAAATAAGTTTTTGTATAAGTCCATGAGTAAACAGAACCGCCCCAGTCAGTAGCTGTATTAGAAGTTCCAAGTCCTGTATCTGCCCACATAGCGTCATTTTCATAGAATGCTTTTAAATCTGCATCGTTTAATTTATCATCGTTTTGCGCTGCTGTCGTATATACTTTTCCAATATGGTAATATATTTTATCTATTTGAGTTTTATCATCACACCTTCCGCCTGTTGTTACCGTCGAGGTTACCCATTTTGGACGTGAGTTTATATCTACATAAGCGGGCGGATATAAAATAGTGTAATTACCGCCTGTAACAGTTCCTGTTTTAAATGTGTTAGTTAAAAGACTAGGCTGATCAATTATTACCGACGGCGGCGTCTCATCTAATTGGAAATTCTGGTAATCTATAGGTCCCTCTTCATTCTTGCTGTTTTTCCCCACAAGTGCGACAAACAATGTTCTTGGATCCGCTTGTTTATCTCCCCATGTTGATTTTGCCTCCGCTTCGGTAATAGTAAACTTATAAACATAGGAGTTGCTGGTCGGCAGATTCTGCCGTACCGCATATTTTTCAAATGAGTTCAAAGCAGGATCGGTTCCGTCGTTCTTTGTTGTTATCCATCCTCTTACCGCATCATCAGCACCATAGTCAAAAGTCTCGCCGGCTTCTACTACAAAATCAACTACAAAATCTCCCACTCTGTTGTAGAAACGCTTTGGATTAGGAACTTTTATAACAGGCTTGTCGCCAACCGACTGATGCATTACTTCGATATATTTTACGACTGCGGTATCAGGATCTGCCGGTGTTCCGTTGGGTCCTCGTTTATTGTCTATACGGTTAGGATAAAAATTATCGTTACCCCAAGCGTCTTTTATCCATATTCTGAATCTGTATGTTTGGTTTGTTTTAAGTGTTTTGTAATTGTCTGCCGTGCCAAATACCGGTAAACGCCAACTTCCATCATGATCTTCTACAAGTTGTAAAAAGGGCCATGAAAATTGTGTCGCGGTAGAGTCGTGATTTGCCGGCATTACTACGGTTCTCCATACTCCATATTGTTTGTTACTCGGTAAAGGTATTTTGTCATCATCTAAATAAATATCTTCTAAATCAGAGGGCCAGAACATTATTTTGGGCCATTCATCTGTTATGTTTCCGTTTTCATCTTTTTCAACCATTATACCGAAATTGTCCGTAGCCAACCCCATAATATCAACACCCTGATAAATCACATTGTTTAACACAATTGACTGTAAAAATTCAGTATTGTCAAAGTTATCGTATGTTACGGAAGGTATGGTTAATTTTACTTGCGGAAGCATATTTTTTACAAAGTAGGTAATTTCTGTTGATGTTGTTTCGTTTCCTGATTCGTCAATTGCCGTAACCCATGCGGAAATTTTTCCGTCTCGCATGTCGGATACGTCAAGATCAACTTCCCATTTACCTGTTACCTCATTAATATGTCCGGGGAATTTTTTCTTTATGTGTTCTCCGGTATTTTTATCTATGTATTCAACTTCCATTTCAACGGTTTTAATTTTAAAACCCAATTTGTTTTCAACGTTAAGCTCTATTTTATTGTTTTCGCC
>NZ_BDHD01000234.1:0-2421 GCF_054786075.1 Treponema sp. R6D11
TTCGGGGTTAAGCTGTGAGTGAGTCGTGCTAGCGGGGTGTATGACCAGGCTCTTGGCGTCCCCCACGTTGGCGAGCAGGGAGAACAGGGGCAGGTTGTTTATAAACTTGATGGCCCCGTCGTAACCGCTCTTTAATCCGAATACGACCACGCCGCCGTAGCCGTGCTTGAAATATTTTTTCGCAAGCGCGTGTGTCGGGTCGTCGGAAAGCCCGGGGTAGCGTACCCATGCGACCTTGGGATTTTTTTTCAGCCACTCGGCTACTTTCAAAGTATTTTCCACATGGCGCTCAACACGCAGGTGCAAAGTTTCGATGCCCTGCAGGAACTGCCACGCGTTGTCTGGTGAAAGGGCGGCGCCCAAATTGCGCAGGGGAACGGTGCGGACGCGGAGCGCGAAAGCTATCGGTTTTAAGGCGTCGGGCAGGTCAAGCGCCCAATGCAAGCCGTGGTAGTTGGGGTCCGGCTCTGTAAAGAGCGGATGTTTGCCCGCTTTCCAGTCGAACTTTCCGGCGTCGGTAATGATGCCGCCGATATTCGTGCCGTGGCCGCCGAGCCATTTTGTCAGCGAATTGATCACGATATCCGCGCCGTGTTCGATGGCTTTGAAGAGGTACGGGGTTGTGAACGTGGAATCGACAATCAAAGGAATCCCGTTTTTGTGGGCTATGTCCGCTATCGCCTTGAAATCCACGACGTCAAGAACCGGGTTGCCGATGGTTTCCACGAACAGCGCCTTGGTTTTGGGCGTAATCGCCTTTTCAAAATTTTCCGGCTTGCTCTGGTCCACGAATTTCGCCTTTATGCCGAGCGAGGGCAATATGGCGTCGAACATCGTGTAAGTGCCGCCGTAAAGGTTCGTCGCGCTCACAATCTCGTCGCCCGCCTGCGCGAGTGTGATTATGGCGTAGAAAATAGCCGAAGTCCCGCTTGCAATGGCGACGGACGCCGCCCCTCCTTCCAAAGCGGTTACCCTGTTTTCCAGAACTTCATTGGTCGGGTTTGTCAGGCGGGAATAGATATTCCCAAGTTCCCGCAGGCCGAACAGGTTTGCCGCGTGTTCCGTGCTTTTGAACACATAAGACGCGGTTCTGTAAATTGGAACAGCACGAGCCGTGGTCGCGCTGTCCGGTTTTTCCTGCCCGGCATGGACCGCAAGGGTTTCTAATCGATAATTACTCATAATATCCTCCTAATATAGTAGTTTTTAAGGAATTATATCAAATCCTATTAAACATATATGAATACTATAATAAAAACCAAAAGTTGTCAAGTCTTTATTATAAAAAAATTTCAAATTTTTTTCCCGCTAAAGTCATGCAAAATTCATCTGTGAACATATATAATGGGAATAGTTATGCTTACGGCAGGAGGTGAATAATGGGTTTAATAGTACTTTTATGTATACCGACAGTACCGGCAGTAATTATCGCTATTTACGCATTAATAACAGAAGCAAAAGACAAGAAAAATGCTTAAGCCGCCGGTTACAAGGCTCTAACCTGTTTGATTGCGAGGAGTATCATTAAAAAGATAGAATCTATGGAGGTACCGGTAATGGAACAGGCGATAAATGCGTATCATAATATTAAATCCGCGGCCGAGTTTCGCGAGCTGGAACGTCTTCGCTCCCTAGCCCACCACAACGAAGCTTCCGCCCTTAGCCACGCGCGAGACGAAGTCAGGGCGGAAGAAAGTAAAAAGTGGCAAAAAGTTGTTACCGAAAAAGACGCGGAACTCGCCCGCGTAGTCGCAGATAAAGACGCAGAGATTGCTCGATTGCGCGAAGAATTGGAGAAGAAATAAATTTAAGTCCGAGATATAATTAACCTACCCGACCCCACATATAGCGTATTATGACAGACAAGGTACACTATGAAAAAACGGTGAAAAAACGGTGTCGGATACTAACGCGTCACCTATAGATAGATTCAACTATTTATTTAATACCGAGCAAATGCGAAGCATTAACCGAATAATGTGTTTTTACATTATTCGTGATTTAGACATACATATTGCATCTAAAAAAAGCGGGGGCCTGCGCCCCCGCTTTCGTCATCATTAAATGACAGTTTTCGGCTTGTTTGCCATCGCCTTTGTTATGGCGCAAGAATCTCAATGTTTTTAATCGTGTATTTTGTTATTAAACCATCATTATTTTCGTTTGCACACCAGAGACCAATGACAATATATGGTTTTTGTATGTCATTTGTTGCTGTTATATTATCTGCTTTGAAATCTGTTATGTTAAATGTTGCCTCGGTTGTACCATTATTGGAATAACCTGCGCCTGAATTAGCAATAGTATCATTATTAATCTGACCAGTAGGTTTAGCTCCACATGCTATTCTACTAATAGTTTTCCATCAAATCTCGCCTGATTCTACTTTGAATGTAAATATAATTGATGTACCATCAGATA
>NZ_BDHD01000235.1:0-2419 GCF_054786075.1 Treponema sp. R6D11
AAGGCTCATTTGAAATTGTAGATGAAGCTGAAAATGGGCAGGACGGCGTAAATAAAGCAAGAATTTGTAATCCTGATCTTATAACAATGGATTATGAAATGCCTGTAATGAACGGGCTTGACGCTATTGTAGAGATAAGAAAATTCAGCTCTTGCGGCATAGTTGTAATCAGTACCCACGATACCGCAAAGATGGCTTATGAAGCCACTGTTAAGGGAGCGCATGAATTTTTCGCTAAGGATAATTTTACTTCTAAAATGAACGACAGGCAAAGAAGCGAAATATTTAACACTTTAAAACAAATAACAAACATTAAGAAAAAGGAGCCTGCACAGCAAGAAGCTACAGAACATACCGATACCGTTAAAAGAAAAATAAATTGTATCGTTATAGCGTCTTCTACAGGCGGTCCTATGGCTTTATGCCAGTTATTTTCCGCGCTTCCCGCTGATTTTCCGGTTCCAATATTGCTTGTACAGCACAATACGTCGGGATTTGACAAAGGATTTGTACAATGGCTTGACGGTTATTCGCAACTTGACGTAAAACTTGCCGAAGAAGGAATCTACCCTTCCAAAGGCAATGTTTATGTAGCTCCTACGGAAAAACATTTAACCGTAGGAAAAGAAGGTATAGTCTTTAACAACGACGATCCTGTCTGCAATCAAAAACCGTCTGCTGACATTTTATTTAAAAGCGCGGCGGAACATTACGGTAATTCTCTTATCGGCGTAGTTCTTACCGGTATGGGAAATGACGGAGCCGAAGGTATACGTTTTGTTAAAAATTCAGGCGGTATTACTATAGCTCAGAATGAAGCGACTTCCATGATCTTTGGAATGCCGCAGGAGGCAATTGCGACAGGTTGTGTAGACATGGTACTTCCATTAAATGAAATCCCTCAAAAGTTAATAGAATTAACGAGCGGAGAAAGTTAATAATGTCTTATAACACGGCGGTTTTGGATACAACGGTTGAAGTTCCCGCGGAAGTGCTCTCTAACCCAGCCCTGTTATTCTTATATTACCGGATTGAACAAATACTCGGCATAAAAACAGAAAGCGACGCTCTTATTAAGCTAAACGAATACATAGAATTTACCTGCGGCGCTTCGTTTGTCGAAAACCCGGCTGTTTTTGAATATCTTCTTACCTCGCGTGAACAAATATATATTATTTCAAAGTATCTTACCGTTAATGAAACATATTTTTTCAGGGAAGAAGATCATTTTAACCTTCTTTCACAACTTTTGCCGGAATTAATAAAACTTGGACGCCCATTACAAATATGTTCAGCCGCCGTTTCTATCGGTTGTGAAGCTTACAGTATCGCCATGCTTCTTGATTACCACAGAAAAAACGGTCTTAATTTTGACTTTTCAGTTGAAGCCTTTGACGTAAGCGCCGAGTCAATAGAAACTGCAAAAAAAGCCCATTATACATCTAACACTATTCGCTCTGACGGTTCTTCATACAGGCATATTCTTGATTCATACTTGATTCAAGACGGCGATGAATATATAGTACCGGATAACATTCGCAAAAAAGTAAGATTTTTTCATCATAATATCATGCGCGGGCTAGACAAGCAGTATGATATTATTTTTTTTAGAAATTCTTTAATCTATTTTTCTTCTAAAAGCAGAATTTCAGTTCTTAATAATCTTTCTGATTCGCTTTCTAATAACGGACTTTTATTTATCGGCGCTTCGGAAACAGCGTCAATAAAACACCCTCTGCTTGTAAGTAGAAATTTATCAGATGTTTTTTATTTCCAGAAAACAGGAACTCCGTATATTTATGAAAAAACAGGAAATCATTCCTCTTTTACGGAACATCGTAAACATACCGATTATAAACATAAAAAACACGTAAATTCTCCCGCAGAAGAAAAAAAACATTCTTTTCACCCCAAAAATGAAATTTCCGTAAGTTGCGCCGAGATAAATGAAATTCTAAAAAAAGACGATGGTATATCAAACGCTGAAAGAACGATTGACGCGCTTAAAGACAATAACTTGTCTTCTCTTTCGGGAAGCACCCTTGCGGCGTCAGCTATTTATTACTTAAACAAACAAGATTTTGAAAACGCAAATGCGATTATTTCACACCTGGAAAAATATAATTCAAGCGCATTTACAAGATTTTTACGCGGCGAATATTATTTTTTAAACGGCACTTCATCAGAAGCGGAGATATTTTATAACGAATCTTCGGTAAAGGACAAATATTTCTGGCCTGCCTTTTACAGAATCGCCGTTCTTTCCGCCGATGTAAACCCCACAAGATATGAATACAAAATTAAAAAAACTATTGAAAGCATTAAACATTTACAAAATCTGGAACCAGATAATGAACGTAATTATGAATGTTTTATGGGAGGGTTTTCACCGGATTATTTTTGCAGGATTCTTGAAAGA
>NZ_BDHD01000236.1:0-2377 GCF_054786075.1 Treponema sp. R6D11
TTATTTTCGCTATAATGCCTTTAAGCCAGGCGACCGAATAGGCGGTTATATTTTTAAGGGGGCTGTTTATTTCTTTGATACGCGCCTGTATCTGCTCCATTTCGTCTTTCGCCTTGTTTATGTCGTACAGTGAAATCCTGCGGATTGGAATCCGTAAAAGGTGTTCGACATCGTCATCCGAAATGCCGCGCGACCCCACTTCTTTTAAGAACGGCTTAAAGCCCGCGACGACCGCGTCCTGAACGCCCTTCGCCGTCTTCATTTTTTCGATGCCCTTGTAAATGCGCTCTTCTATGAAAATTCTTTCCAGAGTGCGAAGGTGCAATTTGTCCAGAAGTTCCTTTTTTTCAAGTTCAAGCTCTTTTGTAAGAATTTTTACAAGCTGTTTCGCGTGATGTTTAATTACTTCGTTTACGGTCATAACGGCGGGAAGCCCGTCTTTAATCACAAGAAGGTTCACGGAAATCGATTGTTCGCACTCGGTAAACGCGAAAAGCGCGTCTATCGTTTCCTGCGCGTAAACGCCGCGCGCGAGTTTAATTTCGATCTCAACCTTGTCGGTAGTAAAATCGTTAATACCGAGTATTTTAATCCTACCCGCCCTCGCCGCGCTGTCGATGCTGTTAATGATGCTTTCGGTGGTAGAGCCGAAGGGAAGCTCGGTAATAAGAATGCGCTTCGGGTCGGAAGTGTCCAATTTCGCGCGCACCAGAACCTTGCCGTTCCCTCCGTGGTATTCGGAAATATCAACATAGCCGCCCGTCGGAAAATCGGGGTAAAGTTCAAACTTTTTCCCGGTAAGGCAGGCGATTTCCGCTTCCAGTACCTCGATTACGTTGTGCGGCAGAATTTTCGTGGACATTCCGACGGCAATCCCTTCCACCCCCATGATAAGCACCACGGGAATTTTCGCGGGGAAAAGCACGGGTTCGCGGTTTCTGCCGTCGTAGGATTCCGCCCACTGGGTAAGTTTCGGGTTATAAAATACGTCTTTGGCAAGCGGCGTTACGCGACATTCGATATAGCGCGGCGCGGAGGCTTCGTCGCCCGTGTAAAGGTTGCCGAAGTTCCCCTGCCTGTCGATAAAAAGCTCTTTATTTGCCAGCACCACCAGCGCGGGGTAAATTGAAGCTTCGCCGTGCGGGTGGAACTTCATGCACTCACCCACTATATTGGCGACTTTATGGAATTTGCCGTCGTCTTTCTCGAAGAGGGTGTGCATGATACGCCGCTGTACGGGTTTTAGGCCGTCCTCAAGATCGGGGATTGCCCTGTCTTTTATTACATAGGAGGCGTATTCTAGGAAATTGCGGTCGAACAGGGGTTTTATGAATGCCATACTTTACTTTATAACAGTGTGATAAATGGGTCAATAACTATAAAAGAGTGAAAATTAACTTTATTTAATCAGAAGGCCTATTTTTGTAAACTCTTACATAATCTACAAGCATTTCATCTTCGGTAAAGCCGTTCGGAATATCCCCCGCCCAAACGGCGCTTTCCGTCGTCAGTTTGATGTAATTAGGTTTTTCGTTAATACCTACATTTTGAAAATTTACGCCGCCGTCAACGCGCCAAAATTCCATGCCGTCTACATAAAACACATATTCCGAAGGCGACCAATCAAGCGCAAAGACATGGAATTCGCCGTCGTAAATGTCCACTGGTTTGTTCTTGCCGTCGCTGCCGACGCTTTTGTGATCGGCGCCGTAACCGTCCCAGTGCAGGGCGGCGTTATACTCCCCGTTCTGGTTGCGGATTGTTTCAACTATATCGATTTCCGTCCCGTCTTTTCCCCGTTACCGACATTGCCCACCGTCGTACCCATCAGCCAAAAAGCGCCCCATGTTCCCGATACTACGGGAAATTTTATCCTTGCTTCGTAATAGCCGTAACTGTTTTGAAATATTATGGAATCGTTTTTCTTGCGGGTTCTTACTCCTCCGGCGCGAATCCAGTTGTCGGCAATTGTTTTATCTGTCGATTTTGAAGCGCCCAGCACCGCGTCGCGCTTGAATTTAAGGTGTAAATTTCCTCCGCTTACCGAGACCATATCATCTTTCCACGTACTGCGCCCCTGCCTGTCCCATTCAGGGCAAAGATCCCAGTTTTTTTTGTTAAGTTCCGTTCCGTCAAAATCATCGGAAAAAATAAGATTTTCCGATTCATTTTCGGGGTCATTTCCCGTATCATTTTTATTTTCGGGCTCATCGGCACAGGAAACAAATCCGGCGCTAATGGCAAAAATTGTTAAAACTGCCATAAAAATATATAGTTTCCGGTTTTTCACCCCGCGTCCTCAATCAAGTTCTTCATTATATACTCCCGCCTCTCCGGCGTGTTCTTCCCCATGTAGAAATCCAGCACCTGCGGAACC
>NZ_BDHD01000237.1:0-2376 GCF_054786075.1 Treponema sp. R6D11
ATTCCAACTTCCGCTGTCTGGTTTATATTGTCAATACTTCCATATCCGCAATTTCCAATTAGTTCATTAGTCTCATTATCAATTATTGAATATGTATGTTCTTTGGATAATTTTTCCAAGAATCCTTTTTCATTTTCTATGCTTATTATATTCGGATAAACTATCAAATAATTTGTTACTTCTATATCATTAAGCCATTCAGTAAATTTTTCTACATCATTTACATCAATTGGAGACAAGTAACATTTTTTACCGACCATTTTACGAAAATACATAAATTATTCTCCTAATTATAATAATTTATTCAACCTTATTTTGTTTAAGCATGTTAATTTTATTTTCCGCCCAAGCCTGAACAGGGAAAAAGACAAAACAACTTATCATAATTGAGTACAATATTGTTATTAAAGCCACCGCAACACTAGGACCCAGCATTTGCTTATCATCAAGATACTTAAAGATGACAATCAGCCCTGTCATAAAACCAAATCCGCCTACTGCAAGGATAAATTTAATTGTGTTTTTTACCGCCACAGAAATAGTTTTTAATTCAGTTTTGGTGTATGTATACTCCTTTTTGAAACTGGCTTTGATATACTTGCCCAAAATATTTCCGCTTTTAGATGTTAAAAAGAAGAAAATCAAAGGAACAAGAATTAGTAAAGCTGACGGCAGATCGATAAATATTGCGGCAGCGCCTGATAATATGCCCACAATAGCAAAAATAAAAACCATGAATAAAAAACCAATAATTAACAACATCATTCGCCTCCTAAATATTTCTCAAAATTACAGACTATATCTTTTATATAGCATTTTTAATTATTAAAATCTATTAGCAATGCTTTATCTTCAGGTTCAATAAAGCCTGCTTTTTTATACATTGAAAACCCCATTTTTGTTGAATTTAAAACTATTCTATTTATTTTTTCATCTGTGGCTGTATCTTTAATAAAGTTCATTAGTTTCGATCCAATCCCCTTTCTTCTGTATGCGGGTTTTGTATAAAAATTAAGTACATGACCAATTTTTCTATAATTTTCATTATTTAATGGAGGTAGATAATATATTAATAAACCTGCGGTACATATAACTTCACCATTATTATTTAATCCTATAAAACCTATATAAGAATTATTATTAAATAAATCATTAAAATAAGTAAAAGTTGATTTTTTTATTTTTTCCAATAGTTGAAGAGCAGTATTTGGGTGTATATCTTTTATAAATTCCATTCTTAAATCAACAAGTATTTCCAGATGTTCAATGCCGACCTTTTTAAGTTCTATTTCCATTTTAATTCCTCTTTTATTTCCAATTTTTCATTAAAATTAGTGTCTATAATATTCATATTTTCCTCCCCCTAATGTTTTTATTGAACAAATTTGCTTGCCAATTTATATACTTGATTTATTTCTTTTGTATCCAATTTCCATCTCTTTAATTCTTTTTTTATTAATTCGGGATATTTTTTACTTATATCCCTTAATGCGTTTCCAACTGATTTTCTTACATATTCACTTTCATCTGTTTTATGCTCCGATAATATTTTTATTGCCTCTTTGGGATTATCTCTAAAATATGGTCTATTTGTCCATATTCTTAATCCTTCAGTAACAGCCCGTCTGTTATTTTTATTTTTACTGTTCAACCATTCGTCTATTGTTTCCAATGATTTTTCATAACCAATATTTTTACAATAATTATCAAATGCCATTGCCAAGAATTCTTGAACTTGCCATGAAGGGTTTATACATACTTTATTTTTTAAAAAATTGTACGCTTTCTTTTGTTTGTATGCGATAACTCCCATAATATAAACACCAAACGCCTGAATATAAAATAATTCACAATTATAACATTCTATTGCGGCTTCCCAGCAATTTTCAATGGAATTATTTTTACAAAAATTTTCTGCTTCTTTTTGAATTAACCCATATCTTTCCTTGCCTGTTTTTTCATTGAAAAATAACTTTGTATAATGTTTTATATCAATCATAATTAAATTTTCCTTATTTATGAGTATTAATCAAATATATCAAAGAATAACATTTTAGTCTTATAATAAATGAACATTTTTAATCATTTTTATTTTATCCACATTATTTTATTCAAAATCTTCCAATATTGCCCAATTCATATCTAATTTATTTGCTTTTTTCCCGGCAATTCCTACAACTATTTTATCATTATATTTATTTTGTAAATAATGCTTCAGCATTTCATAATATGTTTTTGTAAATTCTTTTTCAATGAGTTTTTCTTCTTCTGTCCAATGTAATGTGCCTTCTTCCGTATCAGTAAATTCTCTTATATCAGTCTCTCCAAAATAAATATAATTTTGGCGAATAGTATTTTTATATTGTCTTATTATTA
>NZ_BDHD01000238.1:0-2238 GCF_054786075.1 Treponema sp. R6D11
ATTTGGAAAAATCAATCAAAATGGTGGCTATATGATTGTCCAAAAATATAGAAAAGCCACAAAAATGCAAAGAAGTATTTGGAATGATAAAGAATTCGTAAATGAGAGGGGAACTGAAAGTATAAAAGAATTATTTGAAAAAAATTATTTTGACTATCCAAAATCTGTTTTTACAATTAAGAGGGTTTTAGAATTATCTACAAATTAATCCGATCTCATCCTCGACTTCTTCGCCGGCTCATCCACGACCGCCCATGCTGTATTGCAACTTAACGCCGAAGACGGCGGTAACCGCAAATTTATCATGGTGCAACTGGACGAAAAAACAAATCCCGACTCAGAAGCACGAAAAGCAGGGTACAACACCATTGACGAAATTTCCCGTAAACGCATTGAACTCGCCGGGGAAAAAATACTTGCGGATTATGAAAGTGATCTTGTAAGGCAAACTAACGGCTGGGATAAGGATATTGGCTTCAAACATTATCGCCTTGTTACACCTGAAGTAAAGACACTTGAAAAAATAGTTTCATTTAATCCCGAAGAAACAAACCTCATTGCCGATGACATGATAAAACCTTTTGAGTACAAAAAAACAGAAACCAGCGGTTTGGATACCATTCTTACAACTTGGTTAATTGATGACGGTTATCGTTTTGATACCCCTGTGGAGGAAATCACTTTTGGAAACTATATAGCACACTATGTCCGGGAATCGATGACGGTTTATTTGATCAACTTGGGTTGGGGTACAGAAGCCTTAAAAGATATGCTTAATCAAATTGGCACAAACAAATTGTTGGTTAATACGATAGTAGTGTATCCCTATTCTTTTGAATTTGAAGCCATGCGGGAATTAAGAACAAATATTAAAACAAATTTAGATAATCAGCCTACCCTTATCGAGAGGTACTAATGCGTCTTGACAAGCTTCAATACCAGTTAGATGCAATTGAAAATGCAATCAATGCAATAAATCCTGACAATATTTCTTCTAATGATAATACTTATGCCAATCCTGTTGTCAATAATACACCATTTATTGACGTAAAAATGGAAACTGGAACGGGTAAAACTTATGTATATACCCGATTGATACACAGTTTACGGCAGAAGTACGGTTTATTCAAATTTATAATACTTGTTCCAAGCGTTGCGATTAAGGAAGGCGTAAAAATGTCAATCGCATCGGACGACTGGAATAAACATTTCAGGCAGGAATTCGGTAACCAGTCTATTCATCTGGGAATTATTAACGCTGGTGATTTTGACGCCAAGAAAGGCAAACGCAAACAAATCCCAGAAGCCCTTCGCTCTTTTTGTGACGCTTCCGCTGTTGAAGATAAAAATATACATATATTACTGTTCAATGTCGGAATGCTTTCGTCTTCTTCAATGAGTAAATCGGATTATGACTCAACTCTGTTTGGAAATATCAGTTGTCCAATGGACGGGCTTAAAGCTACACGACCCATTGTAATTATTGACGAACCGCATCGGTTCAGCAAAACAAATAAGGCATGGAAAATTTTGACCGAAGATCTTTGCCCGCAAATAATAATTCGTTTTGGAGCAACTTTTCCAGAAATAAAAACAGGCGGCACTACAAAAAAAGATTATGAAAATCTTGTGTACGATTTAAATTCGATCCGTGCATTTAATGAAGGACTGGTAAAAGGCGTTCACATCGAATATCCCATACTGCCAGATACAAAAACGGAATTGGTGAGATATAAAATCGGACAAATAGAACGAGGAAAATCGGTAACATTCAGTAAAATAGAACCTAACAAAAAAAGTACAAATAAAGAAATTGAGCTTCGCATAGGCGATGATCTGACAGTTGTTGACCCGCAGTTTTCCGGCGGCATTACTCTGGAAGAAGCTTCTTCCGCAAATCATGCGCTTCTTTCAAACGACCTTGAACTTCATCAGGACATGGAATTAATCCCGCAGATTTTTTCTTCCGGTTATCAGGAATTAATCTTAAATCAAGCGTTGGAAGCGCATTTTGAAAAAAAGAAACGGCATACGTTCCAGTCGCCATTTTTGTTTTTGAATTGTAAAGATTGTTCTTTATCACGCAAAACTTTGTCAACTTCATCTTGAATGGCGGCATCACCTTTTTTTGAGTTATCTTCGGCAAAATATCCGGCTATTGCAGACATTTCATCTCTTTCATTTCTGCTTTTTAGCGTATATTCTAAAAATTCCTTATATTCTCCTTTTGCCAAATCA
>NZ_BDHD01000239.1:0-2342 GCF_054786075.1 Treponema sp. R6D11
AAAAGCGATACTTACCATAAGGGAATTATACAAGAAATGGTTAATATCCTCAATATGTCATTAAAACCTAAAATAAGCGACGTTTTAATGACATATACCTATATTTTAAACATCAATATCAAAAACCAGACATATCCTGTACTTGATAGCCGCTTGAAGGAATAACAAACACGCTGTCCGGCACATTTTGATCCAACGCCAAAATAACAAGGTCAACTGTCCCTTGTCCAGGAGTAATATTCCGTATACCGGCAAGTTTATTGTTGTCTATGAAAAATTGCGCTTTACCGCCGGTTTTAACTGTGTACTCTTCATAAGGCAGATTTTTCCCGGCAAAGACAGCAGTCCCGGAACCTGTATATGTCAGCGTATTGGTATCTACCGCTCCATTACTAAGCGTGTTCTGTGCGGCTGTAATCATAATCATTTTTAGCGAATCAAGTATCGTATAAGTTTTTTTGTCTTTTAATACCGTCCGCGTTGTTTCCCCCTTGGACGACATCACTGTCGCAGTCTTGCCGCCTTTTACATACGTTTCCATGTCTGCTTTAACTCCGTTGCCTGACATAGTGGACTTCATGTGGTAAGTGTCGCTTGTGAATGTCTTTAAAAACTGTTCCGTTTTTGGTCCGAATTTTGTCTGACCAGAAACTTGACCTACCAAAACAAAAATCAAAATAACCGTGAAAAACAAAGCGATGATTTTCTTTTTTCCAGTTTTCATTTTTTTCTCCTTTTAATAATTTATTATAATTTAAATTATTTCTATTTTCTAGCCAACTCCGCTACGCTGGTAACAAGCCCTGCCAAATTCTGTATCTCGGAAGGAATAATTATCTTTGTCGCCTGCCCGTCCGCTACTTTTTGAAGCGCTTCTAAACTTTTAAGTTTAATCAGAGGATCATCGGCGTTTACACTCTTTATCATGTTAAGACCGTCTGCGGTTGCCTTTTGCACGTTAAGAATTGCCTGCGCCTCTCCTTCGGCTTCACGGATTGCCGCTTCTTTGGAGGCTTCCGCCTGCAAAATAACCGCGGCTTTTTCCGCCTCGGCTTTTAAGATCGCCGACGCTTTTTGTCCTTCAGCTACAAGAATGGCGGACTGTTTTTCGCCTTCGGCTTTTAAGATGGATTCGCGTCTTTCGCGTTCGGCTCTCATCTGTTTTTCCATCGCTTCCTGAATGCTCTTGGGCGGAGCGATATTTTTAACTTCAACTCGGTTTACCTTAATGCCCCAGGGGTCTGTGGCTTCGTCAAGCACCGTTCTCATTCTGGTATTGATCATGTCGCGGCTTGTAAGAGTCTCGTCTAATTCCAATTCTCCGATGATGTTACGTAATGTGGTACTGGTAAGATTTTCAATGGCGCTCATTGGGTTTATAACGCCGTATGTGTAAAGTTTTGGGTCTGTTATCTGCATATAAATTACAGTATCAATCATCATTGTAACATTGTCTTTGGTAATTACAGGCTGGGGAGCAAAGTCGGCAACCTGCTCTTTAAGGGAAACCGTACTTGCGATACGATCAAGAAACGGCAATTTTACATGAATGCCCGTACTCCATGTAGAATTATACGCGCCAAGACGCTCAATTACAAACGCGTTAGATTGGGATACAATCCTTACGTTGGAAATAATTAAAATTAAAACAAACGCCGATAAAACAATAATTGACCACATAATATACCTCTCTATAAATTAATTTTCAGCAGACGAATTATCAACAGATGATACGCCGCTTTTATTTTCATTGTACGTTTTAACAATCGCGTGAACGCCCTCAATTCGCGCTATTTCGCACTTGCTTCCTTCGGTTAAAGTAGAGCCGTCTTCCGTTCTTGCAGTCCAAATTATGCCGTTTATCTTAACTTCTCCGTTTTCAAACTCTGTAATCTTTTTTGTTACAAGGGCGCACTTCCCTGCCAGACTGTCAACGTTGGTTTTTACCTTGCCGATTTTCAGTTTTTTTATCGCTATCGGGCGGGTAAAGAAAAGCAGGACTGCGGAAATAGCAAGGAAAATCAAAACTTGAAAAACAAGCGGTATATGCAGAAAGGAGAGAAAAACCATGACAAGAGCCGCTATCGCAAACCATATAGTTGTAAGCCCCAAGGTAAAAACCTCGATAATTGCAAAAAATACAGTAAGAACTACCCATAACCAATGGATTGGAACAAAACCAAAACCTAAAAACATAGCTTAATTTAAACCTAAAAACAGGCAAATGTCAATAATGGTAAAAATGTAGTTTTTAAACAAATATTTGTTAAATAGTTACAAAAATGCTAATAATTATTATTAATATTCTTTTAACTAT
Organism: Treponema sp. R6D11; assembly: GCF_054786075.1. NCBI lineage: Bacteria > Pseudomonadati > Spirochaetota > Spirochaetia > Treponematales > Treponemataceae > Treponema > Treponema sp. R6D11. Next base: position 2,318 of record NZ_BDHD01000239.1, read on the forward strand.
ACAATTTTATTGACAAAATCAGATC
>NZ_BDHD01000240.1:0-2325 GCF_054786075.1 Treponema sp. R6D11
ATCGCCCGAAGACGGGAAGTAAAATTGGGGCTTGATAACGAAGAACTTGTAGAAATATTGGACGGCATTAGCATGGGAGACCTTGTGATAACCGCAGGGCAGAATTTTCTTACCGACGGCGATCCTGTCCGTATTGTGGATTAAAGGGATAACATGAACATATCTGAATATTCAGTTAAACACCCCGTAACCGTATTAATCCTTTTCGCTTTGGTCATGGGTATCGCCGCTACCCTGCTTTCAAAACTTTCACTTGATCTTTACCCCTCGATTGATCAGCCGATCTTTACCGTATTTACGCGCTTTCCAGGGGCTGGACCGGAAGACATCGAACGCAACGTTACAGAACGCCTTGAACGCTCCCTTTCCTCCACAAGGGGGCTTGTGAACATGACGAGCAATTCACAGTTTGAAACAAGCAATATCCGCCTTGAATTTCAATACGGAACAGACATGGACAAGGCGGTCAACGACACGCAGGTTCTTCTTAACCGCCTTGTAAACTCCCTGCCGGACGGCGTTCAAACACCCGTCGTGCGCCGTTTTGACGCGAGCGCGATGCCGATTATGCGGCTCGTCGTAAGGGGGAATTATCCGCCCGACCAGTTGCGCATTTTCGCAGAAGATGAAATTCAGCCCAGCATCGAGCGCATCGAGGGGGTTGCCTCGGCGGAAGTTACGGGCGGCACGACCCAGATTGTCAAGATTGAAGTTTCGCTTAACCGCCTCGCCGCTTTCAATCTTACGTTAAACGACATAAACAACTCGCTAAAAGGGCAAAGCGTCCTTTCTTCTGGCGGCAACCTAAGACGCGGAACACGCGAGTATCAGATTATGACGCAGGAAGAGCTTGTCAGCATAGACCAGATAAAACGGCTCGCTGTAAAAACCGTAAACTTGTCGAGCGCGGGGCAGGCCCCCCTTTATCATTCAATCCGCCTTGAGGACATAGCCGACATTTCGCTCGGATACAACGACAATGCCGCGAGGGTTAACGTAAACGGACAGAGCGGGGTTTATCTTCAGGTAACGAGCGAAAGCGGAAGCAATCAGGTTAAGGTGTCGGACAGGGTACAGGCTTCCCTTGCGGACATCAACGCCACCCTGCCGCAGGGCATAACTTTAAGCGTGCTCTCGGACAATACCACGATGATAAGGGCGACGTTAAACCAGGTTTATACGAACGCTTTTCAGGGCGCGGCCCTCGCCATGCTTATCCTTCTTTTGTTTTTGCGTAACGTAAAGGCGACGGTTATTATAGGGTTTTCAATTCCAATTTCCATAATGCTTACCCTTATGTCAATGTCGATTTTCGGCTTTACCTTAAACCTGCTCACGATGACCGGCCTTATAATGGGGTTAGGAATGACAATGGACGCTTCCATCGTCATTATCGAAAACGTCCACAGTTACAGGGTGCGGGGCGCGAAGCCCGAAGTGGCGGCGATTTTGGGAAGCCGCGAAATGTTACGCGCCATTATAGCCTCGTCCGCCACCACCGTCTGCGTTTTTATCCCACTTATCATCTATAAAAACGACTTGAAGGAAATGGGGCTTATGTTCAGCGATCTTATTTTTACCGTGGTAATATCGCTTACGGTCTCGCTTTTAGTGGCGATTACGCTTGTTCCAAGCCTTGCCGGAGCTGTATTAAAACTAAACACAAGGGTTCAAAAACCGATAAAAAACCGCATCTTGCGCCTTATTGACGACAAAACCGAGGCTTTTTTAGTCTCCATGGAAAACAAGTACCAAATAGCGCTTGATTATTGTCTTTCCAACAGACTGCTCATCGTCCTGTTTGTAGTAATGCTCCTCGCCTTCTCTCTTACGCAGTTTTCCGGCGGAATGAACATGTACGCCCGCATGAGGACGGACGACAACGTGGCGATCAACGTGGCGATGCCCAGAGGGACCGCGATTGACGTTACCGAAAAAACGTTATTTGACATAGAGGAAATAATAAAAAATGAAGTGCAAGGTTACATTAATATCGTACTTACGGCGACTCGCAGCGGGACCAACCAGGGATCGATTCAGATTACCCTGCCCCCTCCCGCGAAACAGACTGACACTCCCGACACGATTATCCGTAAACTTACCCCCTATCTTGACACGATTCCCGGCACAAAAATAAGTTTCAGGGCGGGGCGCGGAGTGGGAACCTCAGACCCCATTGAAATCGCCGTAAGTTCAAGGGATTATAACGCGATTATGGCTACCGGCGAAGAAATTCAAACTATAATGAGGCGATACCTTCCTGAAATTGAAAACCCCGTGATAAACGTGGACGAGGGCGCGCCCCAGCTTCAAATTGAAATTGAC
>NZ_BDHD01000241.1:0-2263 GCF_054786075.1 Treponema sp. R6D11
CAATAAAAATAGCCAAAAGAACTAAAAAATAGCATATGAAAATGTTGCATTTGCTTTGGGAATTAAAGCTGCAATACTAACCTTAGGCGCATTTGGTCTAGCAAATATGTGGTGGGCAGTCTTCGGCGATGTCGGCGTAACAATCCTAGCGATACTGAATTCAACGAGGGCAAGATAAAAATATGACAATAACAGAACTCAAAAATCAATTAAAAACAGATAGTCTTCAAAAACTATATTTCTTTTTTGGTGAAGAAAATTTCCTAAAAGAAATGTATGTCTCGCTATCCATTTGATGAGAGAACTTGCTGGTTGTTTGACAAAATCGATGTTTTCGCCGAGCGAGAGGTATGATTTGCTTATGTGGCTTTGCGCCTCTTCGATAATGATAACACAAGCGTAATCCGGCAGGTCGTTTAGTATAACATCTGCTTTTTTAGATTTTGCTTTGAAGAGTTTTGAGTTTTTGACTATAATTAATTTGTTATCGGCGAAGACTGGGTATGAATTGATGGCGTTTTCGATGCTTGGATTTTGAGAACTCCTATTAAGGAAATCGCTCCTGACAAAGCCGCGTCTCCTTCCCAAACCTCTTTTGGCATACTTTCGCCAGTTAGGCTTGCGGTATCTAAACTGCCACTGCCATCGATGATAATTCCGTCGACAGGTATTTTTTCTCCGGGACGAACAATTACTATATCATTTATTTTAATTTTTTCAGGTGGAATTTGGAATATTTCGCCGTCTTTTTCTATGTTTGCGGTTTCGGGTTTTAGATTTAACAGAGATGTGATAGATTTTCTGCTTTTGCCAATAGCCAATTTTTCGAAAAACTCGCCGATTTTATAAAACATCATAACTGCGACGGCCTCAGGAAATTCACTTATTGAGATTGCGCCGATAGTGGCGATGGACATAAGAAATTTTTCATCGAAAATTTGCCCTTTTAATATGTTCTTGAACGATGCTATTAACACATCTGCGCCAATTAGCAGATAGCTGGCTATGAAAAAAGCCGGTTTGAAGGGAACGTTAGAAAAACTGCTAACAAAAAGAACGATTCCTATGAACATTCTTATAAAATATAGTGTTTTATTCTCTTGCTCAGCCTTTTGTGAGCAATTTTTGCATGATTCGCAACAGCTGCTCATTTTTTCTCCAGTGTGTTTTTTGCCGCGTCTTGTTCGGCGGCTTTCTTGTTTGAACCTTCGCCTTTTGCTTGTGCATTATCGCCTATATATGCTTGGGCGATGAATTTGCGATTATGGCTCTCGCCAATTTCGCTTACGATTTTATATGTAACTTTTTTTCCTTTTGCTTGCGCTTTTTCTTGAAGGGCGGTTTTATAGTCCTTGTTTAATTTGCCTGATTTAGCCAAATCTATGCTCGGTTTAAGCTTGGATAAAACGAATTTTTCTGCATATTTATAGCCGAACTCTAGATAGATTGCTCCTAAGATGGACTCGAAGATATCGCACAGGATGGAGGAAGTGTTCGCGACTTTTCGTGAGTTATTGTCTACCGCGAGTATGTATTGACCTAGTCCTAGTTTTGTTGCTATATTTGATAGGCTTTCTTCGCAAACTACGGCTGCTCGGATCTTGGTTAGCTCGCCTTCGTTTTTTTTGATATTTTTGAATATATAGTCTGTTATTATTAGTGATAGAACGGAATCGCCTAAGAATTCTAGACGCTCATAGCTCGCTACGTTATGCAAATTTGCGTATGAGCTGTACGTTATTGCCTGTATAAGCAAATCGGCGTTCTTGAACGGAACACCGATTTTGTTAGCTAATTCGGTTGCGAGTTTATTCGCCTTTTGCATCTGCTATATGTTTCGCTGCTTCGCCAACAGTCGTGATTCTTTCGGCAGCATCGTCTGGGATCTCGATGTCGAACGCTTCTTCGAAAGCCATAACTAATTCGACGATATCAAGGCTGTCTGCGCCAAGGTCGTCTGCGAAAGAGGATTCAGCTGTAACTTTTGATGGGTCTACATCTAATTGTTCTGCTACGATTTTTTGAACTTCTTCTAAGTACATTGCTCTCTCCTTATGTTTTGTTATCTAAGTATTATATTCATGTTTTTCTTACTATATCAAAGTTTTGTGTGTTTGTCAATAGTTTTTTTGGATTGGTTGTTTGAAGAAATTTTGCGTTTGAAATTTTACATTCCGTTAACATGAAAACCCGCATGAAATGCGCTGTGCGGGGGGGGTAGACGCGAATTGGTTCTTAACGTTAGGCGGATGGCAAAATATGG
>NZ_BDHD01000242.1:0-2249 GCF_054786075.1 Treponema sp. R6D11
GCTACGCTCTTGGCGTTTTTTACTTCCGCAATTTCTTGCGCACGGATTAACGTGTTAAGCCTGGCAATCTGCCGGCGCATCGTACGCTTTTGCAGAGGGTTATCTACATGACCGATAATATTTTTAAAACGGAATTCCATGTATTTCTTTTTAAGTTCTTCCCGTTTGGCTCTGAGTTCGGGAAATGACAAGTTTTTAAATGAATTTTTCATCCCTATCCTCCTAAGCTCCCAATTCCATATCAGCACGGGCGACAAATTTTGTTTTAATCGGGAGTTTCGCTCCCGCCAAAGTCATCGCTTCTTCCGCAAGAGAGCGGTTAATACCGCCGCCAAGTTCAAACATAACCGTTCCCGGTTTTACTACCGCTACCCAGTATTCGGGAGCGCCTTTTCCTTTACCCATGCGAGTTTCAGCCGGTTTCTTTGAGAACGGCTTGTCGCAGAAAATGCGTATCCACATTTTTCCGCCGCGTTTCACATGACGGTTAATCGCAATACGGGCGGCTTCTACCTGCCTGTTCGTGATCCACATTCTGTCCAAAGCGACAAGAGCGTAGTCGCCAAAAACGACAGAGTTGCATCTTGTGGCGTTTCCGGGCATATTGCCCCTCTGCACCTTTCGGCGCTTTACACGTTTTGGACTCTGCATTATTAACTCCTGGCAGGAGCCCTGTCCCGTCGTTTGCGGACAAGAGCGCCTGCGTCTTCTTTCTGTTCTTTGCCGTATTTCATGCCGTTATAAACCCAAACCTTTACGCCGATTGATCCAAATGGCGTATGCGCCTCGGTAAAACCATAATCAATATCCGCTCTTAATGTGTGAAGCGGAATACGTCCCTCTTTTGCTTCTTCAGTGCGCGACATTTCAGCGCCGCCAAGCCGTCCCGAAAGACGCACTTTTACGCCCTGCGCGTTGCCTTTTTTAATGGCGTTTGTAATCGCCTGCTTCATTGTGCGTCTGAAAGACGATCTTGCTAAAAGCTGGCGCGCGATATTCTGCGCTATAATCTGGGCGTTGTTGTCGGCATTTCGCACTTCTTTAATTTTTATCTGTACTTTTTTGTTTATCTTTTTCTGTAAATCATTGCCTATTTTTTCGATGTTTGCGCCTTTAACGCCGATGATTACGCCCGGGCGAGCCGTATGAATTGTAATTGTAATTCTCTGCGGATGGCGGATAATTTCCAGTTCCGCAATATCAGCACCTTTGGTTTCCGGCATATCCATAATCAGCTTGCGAAGATATAAATCCTCGTGAAGAGCGTCAACATATTCTTTAGGATCGACATACCAACGAGAACCCCAAGTTTTATTAATACCAAGCCTAAGCCCTGTCGGGTTTACTTTCTGTCCCATTATTTAGCCGCCTTTTTTGAAGATTTAACTTCTTTTGACGCAACCGCATCGTTAGCTGAAGCCGAAGTTTCATCAACCACTACGGTTACATGGCACATTCGCTTTACCTGCATATCCGCTCTTCCTCTGCCCCGGAACCAAACTCTTTTAAGACGTGGTCCGTCATCAATATAAATTTCCTTAACATAAAGCATATCCTCGTCAAGTTTTTTATTATCAGCTAACGCATTGGAAGCCGCTGATTTTACGGTCTTGCGAATCAGCTTCGCTCCCTTATGAGGCATATTTTCCAAAATGGAAATAGCTTCAGGGTATGTTCTGCGGCGAACAAGATCGGCTACAGGTCTGATCTTGTAAGGTGAACCGATAAGGAATCTGCTAATCGCTTTATAGCCTTTTTCTTCTTTCATAACTCCGCCTACTTTGCCGCCGCTTTCTTGTCAGAGCCCGAATGCCCACGGAAAATCCGTGTGGGAGCGAACTCGCCAAGTTTATGACCTACAAGGTTTTCCGTAATGTATACGGGAACCCAAGTTTTTCCGTTGTAAACGGAAATTGTTCCGCCTACCATTTCGGGAATAATTGTTGAACAGCGGGAATAGGTTTTAATCATTTTCCTTTCGCCCGACTTGCTCAATTCCAACACCTTTTTATACAGGTTCTTATCTATAAAAGGACCCTTCTTTACAGACCTTGACATACTCCCTTCCTAACCTTTATCTTGCGACCTTTTGCCGCTCGGCTGTATAGCCGTCTTTTACAAACTTCATATTAGCTCTTCTTCCCTCTGCTTACGATAAACCTTGAAGAAGGTTTATGTTTTTTACGAGTCTTATACCCTTTTGTAGGTTGACCCCACGGAGTAACAGGGTGAATACCCTTGCTTCTGCC
>NZ_BDHD01000243.1:0-2104 GCF_054786075.1 Treponema sp. R6D11
AAACAGCGAAGGATCCATGGATCAGGGACGTGCTTGGAACCATGTCGATACAGGAAGGCGACACCCTGCCCGTCAGCAAACTTCCGGAAGACGGAGTTTTCCCGACCGCGACCACACAGTACGAAAAACGCTCGGTCGCGGAGCGCGTTCCAATTTGGAATCCGGAAGTCTGTATACAGTGCGGTAACTGTACGGTCGTTTGTCCGCACGCCTGTATGCGCATGAAAAATCTTACCGACGATCAAGTAGCGAAAGCGCCGAAAGGATTCCAAACCGCCGAAGTTAAACCGAAGGCGGTCGCGGGCCAGAAGGCGACTCTCGTTATCGCCTGCGAAGACTGTTACAGCTGCGGCGCCTGTTTAAATATCTGCCCCGTGTGCAAAGACACGAGCAAGCCGACCGCCCTTACATGGAAATCCTACGCCGACGATCACGTGTTCCACGCCGAACAGGTCGCCGTTTGGGATTACTTCCTTTCATTGCCCGAAACGCCCCACGCAGAGCTTACCACGGCGAAAGCCCTCGCCTACAAGCGCCCCTTGTTTGAATTCTCGGGCGCGTGCGGCGGATGCGGCGAGACTCCCTACGTCAAGCTTATGTCGCAGTTGTTCGGCGACCGCGCGATCATCGCCAACGCCACGGGCTGTTCCTCAATTTACGGCGGAAACCTGCCCACCACCCCATACGCAAAACGCGCGGACGGGCGCGGTCCTTCATGGTCGAACAGCCTGTTCGAAGACGCCGCTGAATTTGCGATGGGCTTCCGTCTTACAAGCGACAAGCTCGCCATTCACGCCCGCGAAATCGCCGAAAAGGCGAAGAGCGAAGGCATCGCGGCCGGCATTATCGACAAGATTCTTTCCAACAACCAGGCCGACGAAGCGGCGATTGAAGAACTTCGCAAAAATATCGACGAGCTTAAAGCCGCCATTAAAAACGATTCCAAACCCACCGCGAAACTTCTTGTTTCGTTAGCCGACTATTTTGTAAAACGTTCTATTTGGGCGTTTGGCGGCGACGGCTGGGCTTATGACATCGGTTTCGGCGGCTTGGACCACGTTATCGCTTCAGGCAAGAACGTAAACCTTTTGTGCATGGACACCGAAGTTTACTCCAATACCGGCGGACAGATGTCCAAAGCGACGCCCGTAGGCGCGATTGCGAAATTCGCCAACGCGGGAAAGGACATTACAAAGAAAGATCTGGGCGCAATAGCGATGAGCTACGGATATGTTTATGTGGCAAAAGTTTCGTTAGGCGCGAATATGAATCAGGTAATCAAGGCGTTCCGCGAAGCCGAATCTTACGACGGGCCTTCGCTTATTATCGCGTACTCGCACTGTATCAACCACGGAATCGATATGAGCAAGGGGCTTGATCAGGGCAAGGCGGTTGTAACAAGCGGCCTGTGGCCTTTGTTCCGCTACGACCCAAGGCTTAAGGATCAGGGAAAAAATCCCTTCCAGCTTGACTCGAAGGATCCGACCATGAGCATCGAAGACTTTATGTACAAGGAAGTGCGGTTCAAGAGCTTGAAGGCCGCCAACCCAGAACGCGCCGACGCGCTGCTTGCGAAAGCGAAAGCCCACGCGGAAAGGGGTTGGAAGGAATACAAATACTTGGCGGATCGCCCGTTCTAAAACGCAGTTTTCGCCATGAAGACCATATTTGTCGTTGACGACAGTGATACAAACCTGACAATGGCAGAGTCGGCGCTGGAAGACCAGTACCGCGTTATGACAATGCCGTCAGCGGCAAGTATGTTCGCTTTTTTGAATAAAGTTGTTCCCGATTTAATCCTTCTGGATATAGAAATGCCGGACATGAACGGCTTTGAAGCGCTTGAAAAACTTAAGTCCAAGGCGCAATACAGCGAAATTCCCATTATGTTTTTGACGGGCAGAACGGACGCGGACGTGGAAGCGCGCGGCTTTGAAATGGGCGCGGTGGATTTTGTTATAAAGCCGTTCTCCGCGCCCGTGCTGTTAAACCGCATAAAAACGCACCTTGACATCGATCAGGTTATCCGCGAAAGGACGGAGCAGTTACACAGGCTTCAAAATAACATAGTTTCTGTTCTCGCGGACATGGTGGAAAACCGCGA
>NZ_BDHD01000244.1:0-2194 GCF_054786075.1 Treponema sp. R6D11
ATATACATTAGACGGCAATATAAAGATTCGCTCTGGGGAATTGTATTATTTTGACAGGAATTTTTATATACGGCGGGGAAACCTTGTTTTAAAAGAAAATGAAACCAAAATTTATCCCAGAATAAGCGCAAGGGCTGAAATTAAAAACAGATCCGATTCAGGAACTGTAACAATAGCAATGATTATAGATAACCAGCCTTTATTCAGCTTTCAACCACGTTTTGAGGCAAATCCCAGTATGACACAGCTTGAAATTTATTCGATTTTAGGGCAGAATTTCACTATTGTCCAAACAGAGGATAACATTGATGAGGTGCGTCATTTATTGTTATCTTCCACAACGGATCTTGTAACGCAATTTATTGCAGGTTCGGACGCTCTGTCTCAACTTGCAATTGGGCGTCAATTTGAAAGACAAGTAAGGAATACTATGAAATTGGATATGTTCAGCGTTAGAACTCGAATTTTACAAAATTTCGTTGTAACAAGCGCTTCCAGATTAAGTCAGTTATCAGAGCAAAATACGGTTGATAGAAGCCGTCTGGGTAACTATTTTGATAATACGAGTGTTTTTGTAGGTAAGTATATAGGTCAGGATATGTTCGTACAGGGTATCCTTAGATTAAAATATGATGAAAATAGCACTGTACTTGGAGGAATGACGTTTGAACCGGATTTAGGAATTGAATTACAGAGTCCTTTTTTAAGTATAAGATGGGATTTTTTCCCTTATCATCCTGAAAACTGGTATATAAACGACAATTCAATTACTCTAATGTGGAGTAAATCATTTTAGGAGTTTTGATGAAATTTAGAGTTTTTGTTTTTTTGTTTTTCATAACGTCAATAATAGGTTTTTCTCAAGAAATAGAATCAGAATCATCGCAATTGGCTGATGATTGGTATCAGGGAAAACCTATAAGAGATATTGTTTTTAGCGGTTTAAAAAACATATCGCAATCTGAAATTGACGCGCTTGTGAATCCTTACAAAGGGCGCGCTTTTAATGACAGCACATTTCTTGAAATACAGGGAAAATTATACGCCCTTGAATATTTTGAAAAAATAGAACCCAGCGTTCACCGCTATAATTCGGCGGGAAGCGAAGTGATCATCAGATTTACCGTAGTTGAACGCCCTGTTATAGGACGGATTAACTTTATCGGAAATTCCGGATTAAGGCGCAATGAATTACTTGAGATAATAAACATAAAAACAGGCGATGTTCATAATCAGGCAAAATAAACAATGTTAAGAAATATTCGGCTTTTGAGTCATTACGAATATAATGTTCCCTTTCATATTCCAGAATACCGTAAAAACCCATTCTGTTATAAAGGTAATAGCCTCTTGAAGGGTCATAAAAAATATCACGTTGATCAAGCGAGAGCGAAAACCAAACTGAATTTTTAGGTGTCCATTTATTATTATCTTCTCTAAGGGTTGGATCAAAAGGTCTGAACAATTCAGCGTCATATGTATTTTTAATAATACCAAACCGCGTTCCGCCGCTTATCCCAAAAATACCCAAGAAGGTAGTCCAACGGTATCCGGTAGATAATCCCAATGATATATACCATTGTTCATAAGTCATAAGGTAATCTCTTGTAGGAGTTTTATTATTTCTCTCATAATCATCATAAGAATAGAAGCCGTCAGGGAAAGATTTACCTTTATCATCGGAAAAGAAAGGAGGCTGATTATCCATAGTTGCATATCTTTTTGCATAACTTCCCGATAAATCCATTCCAAGCGAAAGAGGAAGACCAAACGCCCATCTATGCAAATAATTTAAAGATACTGTGCTTGAATCAATAACAGATGAATTTATTTCCGCTCCTAATTCATTTCCGGTTCCGGCAACGTTACGGTCATTCCATTTTACAAGCCCTGATATGGGGAATGTATCGGGATCCGCGCTGCCTGAGAATGTAATTCCAAGTTGAACGTCGGTAGTCGGTTGTTCTTCTACTGTAAAAACTAGTTCCATTAAATTTTCCGAGCTTCCTGGAAGCGTATCGGGAATAATAGTCGAGAAATATTGAAGATTATAAAGGTTACGCATGGCATCCATTATTTTTTCTTTGGAAAAAACATCTCCCGGTTCCATTGGAATTTCTCTTGTAATGACATTGCTTCTGGTTTTATTATTTCCAACAATTAGAATGCTTTCGATATAAGCTCTGCTTCTTTC
>NZ_BDHD01000245.1:0-2180 GCF_054786075.1 Treponema sp. R6D11
CTTCTAAAGAGCCGCCCGCCGCTACCTTCATCCACGCAAGACCGCGCGCCTTGTAAATTTTGGCGTGGTTTTCCAATTCTTCAATTTGTTTGCGCGAAAAGGAAGACGCGCCTTTTACAACAAGCGCTTTTACCGCCCCGCCTTGCGCAATCGCGTCCTTAAACGCCTGAAAATCACTTTGCCTGGCAAACTGGCCAAAATCATCTAGTTTCATGTCAAAGCGGAGATCCGGTTTGTCGCTTCCGTAAGTTTCCATCGCGTCTTCCCATGAAAGCCTTGTAAATTTTTTCGGTATGTCTTTTCCCAAAACTTTTTTAAAGACGTGCCCCATAAGCCCTTCGGTAACCGATAGCACGTCGTCCCTGCTTACGAACGACATTTCAATGTCAATCTGGGTGAACTCGGGCTGTCTGTCGCCCCTTGAATCTTCGTCGCGGTAACAGCGGGCTATTTGAAAATATTTGTCAAAACCTGCCACCATTAAAATTTGCTTGTAAAGCTGGGGCGACTGGGGAAGCGCGTAAAATTTGCCGGGGTACAGTCTTGAAGGGACAAGATAGTCCCTTGCCCCCTCGGGCGTTGATTTTATAAAGGTGGGAGTCTCTATCTCGTAGAAGCCGTTGGAAGTCATCCATTCGCGGACGGCAAAAGCGGTCTCGCTCCTCATTCTTATCGACTTCTGCATCGCGGCGGTGCGGTGCGTTCAAAACTAGGCCGCGACCTTATATTAATTGTCGCCGATCCGAAAAGAACCGTCGCCAACACCGCGCTCGGTGCGGTGCGTTCAAAACTAGGCCGCGACCTTAACCTTTACTCGCCGGACAGTTTTGAATTCGCATGGATAGTGGACTTTCCCATGTTTGAATACGACGAAGAAAACAATAAGTGGGAGGCGGCGCACCACCTTTTTACATGGCCGCAGGACAAATACCACAATACGATGGAAAGCGATCCCGGCTCCGTTAAAGGCGACCTTTACGACCTAGTCCTTAACGGCTACGAGCTTGCGTCAGGCTCTATCCGTATCCACGACCCCGAGATGCAAAAGCGCGTGTTTAAGATAGTGGGCATAGACCCCGCGCAGGCGGAAAAAAAGTTCGGTTTTTTAACTGAAGCGTTCAAGTACGGCGCTCCCCCCCACGGCGGAATCGCCCCCGGCCTAGACCGCCTTGTCATGATCATGGCCGGCCACACCTCGCTAAAAGACGTTATCGCCTTCCCTTCCAACTTCGATTCAGATTACTGCTACAGCCTAGGCTACAGCGCGTTCGTCCTTATCGCGTCGGGACTTACCGGCTACCTTTCCAGCGTGAAAAACCTTACCGCCCCCGCCGACACATGGGTGGCAGGCGGCGTTCCCCTCACGATGATGATGAACATTGAACACCGCCACGGCACGCAAAAGCCGGTCATAAAAAAAGCCCTCGTCCATCTGGACGGCAAGCCCTTTAAGGCGTTTGCGGCAAAACGCGACGAGTGGGCTGTAAAAACAAGCTACCTGTTCCCAGGTTCAATCCAGTATTTCGGCCCGCCTGAAGTCTGCGACGCGCCTACGGTAACCTTAAGACTCGAACACGAATAATTATGTTTTCGATAAAAGTTACCCCCAGATTCGGCGACATAGACGCCCTAGGGCACGTTAACAACACGGCGCTTCCCGCATGGTTTGAACTTGCCAGAAGGCCCATCATGCAAATTTTCGTCCCCGATCTTATTTTTGACAAAAACTCTTTCCCTCTCATCATGGCGCACAATGATTTTGATTACGAAAAACAGATATTTTTCAAGAGCGAAGTTGAGATTAAAACATGGATTTCCAAAATAGGCACAAAATCGTTTACCGTATACCACGAAGCGTGGCAGGACGGGCAACGTTGCACGAAAGGAAACTGCGTGGTAGTCTACTTTGTAAACGGCCAGTCGACTCCCTTACCTGACGATATAAAGAAGAAATTATCGGAGCATATGATTAATTAAGAATTATTCCGCAAGAACTCTCACAAAGGACACAAAGGGGGAAAAGCACACAAAGGGGAATTAGAGGTTTTTGTCCGAAAGTTGATCGTGAGCTTCACGATAAGATTACGAACAAGAACCCCTTTTCGCACTGTCGGCAACCTAAAGGCTGCCTTGCTTTTATTTTAATAGCGGCATTTATTGGTGCTCTCGCTATGCGGCAT
>NZ_BDHD01000246.1:0-2176 GCF_054786075.1 Treponema sp. R6D11
GAAGATGATTTTGACAATGATAATTTATTGAACAACCTTGTAACTACCGATATGGTTTATCAAGGTCTTGATTTAATGGGTATTGCTACTGACGCATACCAAATAGCCGACGGGTTTCCAAAAATAATGTTCTGGTCATCAGAGCATCTTGATTTTCCTGTAGATGAAGATATGATACCTACGGACAATAAATACGGACAATGGAGAACAGTGGAACTGCCTTTAAATTATAAATCCGGCTCAGAAGTGGTAAGATTTACCTGGCCCCTTTGCGAACTGATAAGAGACGATACAAAACCTGAAACAGACCCTGACCATTGGCGTCTGCCAAGAAGAGAACCTAACGGTAAATACGGAAATGAGTTCTCTCCCCTTCCTGCAAACAAAAATTATCGGTTTAGAATATGGGTAAGAGACGGTTTTGGAAACGATAATTTTTATCCTAATCGTATCGACAACAAACGCGGACTGGGAGGTACGGCGGTTGATCCTAATACTGTGGATAAAAAAAATAAATCTATAGAAATATACCACATGGCGATTGGCGATCAAGCTATTGTTCAGGTTCCTGATATGAAGCAGTTCTACAACAGGGCTGATGCTTTTAAAATTAATTTAGTGGTTTTAACAGGCACGGGCATGGATCCAACCAATGATAAGGCTGTAGAAGCGTGGGTACATGAAAACTATGATACAACATTAGGCGCAAAATGGGGACCCTACTATGCTCATATGACAGGAAATACTAATCCATATGAATATGAACTTATTATTTCTAAAACAGATGCGCAAACATGGGGAAATAGAGAAGGAAGATATTATCTTGCATTGCAGGCTACAGACTCAGGGGGAAAACCTGGTCCATTAGAACGCAAGCCTTTTGATTTGGATTTAACGCCGCCAGAAGCAAAATTTGACCAGCCGGGTCCTTTAGATAATCAGTTTAAAACAGGCGATATTGTAGGCGGCAAATACACAATTTTATATCCTCCACAGAATTCAAGACCAAAATGGGTAACAGCGACTGTAACGGCTGGAGGAAAAAGCACAGATAGTTTCGGTGTAGAAAAAGTCTATTACCATATTGGAAAATCTGGTGATGATAAACTGAGTAACTCGGAATTAGTAACATTTTTCAATAACAATGACTCTAATGACGATGACACTAACCCAATACCAACCAACCCCTTCTGGAGAAACACCAAAGTAGGAACCGCAAATCCAGCTCCTAATTGGGGCGGCTCTGTTTATGCGTGGACTTACACTCAACCATATCCAAAAGGTTATAAAACAAGTCATGCAGATTTAGTACAGGAATTAAGCGATCTTGGCTTTATTCCCGATACCTCTGTTTCCGCTAATTATGCAACACAAGGCAAAGAAAGATTTTATCTTCCCATATATGTAAAAGTGGTAGATGTTGCCGGGAACAAGCAAATTGTTCACTATAAGTTAAGCATAGATCCTGACTTGGATGATCCGTCGATTAATTTTGTTTATCCAAAAGCAGGCGACATCGTAGGCGGAACAGTACGAATGAATGGTACTGCGGAAGACAATATTTGGATGCATACAGTCCTTATGAGAATTCATAAAGATGGCGACGGAAGTACCCCCGCAAATAACGATTACTGGTATAGACCCACTACCGTTCCTGAGACGAAATTTTTCTATGAAGAAAATCCTTCCGGCTATCCTACACCGGACTGCTCTAACGCTCAAAAAGGCTGGTTTAAGCTTACCAGTATAACCGGCGACGGTGCTGTGGTAAATTGGACAAGCACTGTAAACGGCGATGGAAAACTTAACCCTCCAACCGGTGTCGATACGGTAGATGTAACAATTGACTGTGTCGCTATTGATACCACAGTGTCAAGCGGACCTCCAAGAGCGGCAGGACCGGTTGAAACACAGATTGTTAAATTCAGTTCAAAAGTTCCTTTAATTGAAAATATTCAACTTATTAAAAACAAAGGAACCAGCATCGAAAACATTCGAGATTACAACGAAGGTATCTACACTTCCGGAAAATTTGTAATGTCAATGAAAATCAGCGCAGTTAGCGGCATCTTTAAACTTTTGGCAAAGATCAACGATAACCCCCAAGTAACGCTTATTACTAATAACTCAGTTCAGATAACAAGTAATGCTGTATGGCAGGTTACCACTCCTACAC
>NZ_BDHD01000247.1:0-2175 GCF_054786075.1 Treponema sp. R6D11
TACCCTTTGGAGTTAAATCGAATACTTTTTTGACTTTTTTTGCAATTTGTTCATCTGAGATTCTGCCGGTTCCGTTTGTATCTACCATTATAGAGACTGGTTCAGGAATACCGATTGCGTACGCCAGTTGAATGGTAGCCTCGCTTGCTAGTTCTGCTGCGACGATGTTTTTTGCTATATAGCGTGCCATATATGCGCCGCTTCTATCAACTTTTGTTGGGTCTTTTCCTGAGAATGCTCCGCCGCCATGACTTGCCCAGCCGCCGTATGTATCGACTATTATTTTTCTGCCTGTTAAGCCACTGTCGCCCATAGGACCTCCGACAACGAATTTGCCCGTTGGGTTTACTATAAATTTTGTGCCATCAAGATATTTTTCTTCGACGACAGGAGTTATGACGTGTTCGATTATATCAGCTTCTATTTGTTTCTTGCTGACAGCATCGTCATGTTGTGCAGAAACTACTATATTGTTAACTCTTACTGGTTTGTTATCTTCATATTCTACTGAAACTTGGGTTTTTCCGTCTGGTCTTAGATATGTGATTGTGTTGTCTTTTCTAACCTCGGCGAGCTTTTTTGCGAGCTCGTGGGCTAGGTATATAGGAAGAGGCATTAGAGTTTTTGTTTGGTTGCAGGCGTAGCCAATCATCATTCCTTGGTCTCCTGCGCCTCCGACCTTATCATTAGTTCCTAGGTCTATATCCGGCGATTGCTCATGGATGGCGGTTAGGACGGAGCATGTATCTGCATCGAAGCCAAATTTTGCTCTATCGTAGCCGATTTTTTTAACTGTTTTTCGAACGATTGCTGGAATGTCAACATAGCATTCGGTGGTAATCTCGCCCATGACCATGACCATGCCGGTTGTTGTTGCGACTTCGCAAGCAACTCGTGCGTTTTGGTCGTGTAGTAGGATGGCGTCTAAAACCGCATCTGAAATTTGGTCACACATTTTGTCTGGGTGCCCTTCGGTTACGCTTTCTGATGTCCAAATCTTTTTCATATGTATTTCTCCCCTTAGTGAACGAATGGATAAATGAATATCCCTGATAGTGCGGACATTATTAGCCCGGCTACTATTACGCCTATTGCTATGCTGAATATACTATCTTTGAATTTCATGCCCAGCGCACTAGCTGCTAGAGCGCCAGTCCAAGCGCCTGTGCCTGGGAGCGGGATTGCGACGAATATTAAAAGTCCCCATTTTTCATATTCGCCTATTTTTTCTGCGCCTTTTTTGCCTTTGGCATCTAGCCATCTGGCGAAAGAACCGAGTTTGTTTTGTTTTTTTCTAAGCCATTCTAAGAATTTTGTTATGAAAATTAAGATAAAAGGAATTGGCAGGAGATTTCCTATAACTGAAACTAATAAAGCTTCGGGAATATTTAAACCTAGACCTACGCCTATTGGTAGCCCGCCCCTGAGCTCTACGATTGGTAGCATTGAAACGAAAAAAGCATATAACGCAGATGACAATTTACAACTCTCCTATTCTTTGGTCTTCCAAATTGTGAATAGTCCGCCCTTTTGCAACTTGAATATAATCAAGAATACTATTGGGAATATGATGACGCCTGCGAAACCTATAAGGCGCATGCCTGTATACACGGCAATGAGTGTTATAATTGGGTATAGCCCTAGAGAATCGCTCATAACTTTTGGCTCGCTAAACTGACGAATTAATGCGTTGACTGCGCAGAGCGCGATAAGCCCGATTCCCATGTATATATTATTTTGTAATAAGCTAATTATACCCCATGGTATTAAGACGAGGGCTGTGCCAAATAGGGGGAGAATGTCGAACACAGCTAAGATTAGAGCGAGGAAGAATGCGTATTGGACTTTTAGAATTAGAAGACCGATGAATATTATTGAGAATACGATTAGGAGCATTATGCTCATGCCACGGAGGTAGCGAATAACGGCAGAGGTTGAATATTTCTTTAATTGATATGCTTTAGCGCGTTCGGAAACGGGGATTTGCAGTGCGATTTGTTTTTTGATAAATTCGAAATCTTTGCACATGAAGAAACTAGACAGGATAAATATAATTATGAAGAGAAGAAGATTTGGGAGACCCATTACGATATTTACCGTATAGTTTATGAGTGTTGTTGAAACGCTAGCGATAAGTTCTAATCCTTTGTTTGACACTTGGATAATTGCGTTATC
>NZ_BDHD01000248.1:0-2164 GCF_054786075.1 Treponema sp. R6D11
ACAAGGTAGCCGTACTGGAAAGTGCGGCTGGATCACCTCCTTTCACTTTGAAAGGGAAGGGGTTTGCGATGCAAACTCCAAACTTGGGCTAATTAACCCAAGTATAAAAAATGGTTCGTTGAACCGTCGTTTCGAAAGAAACGAATCCAAACATATTCCTTCATGCGAACGCGCGAGCGTTCGCAATCTCTCCCCTTTTCGTTTTTAACATCGCATAACGCGGTGCAAACCGGGCCGGTAGCTCAGTCGGTTAGAGCACTGCTCTGATAAGGCAGGGGTCGGTAGTTCAACTCTACCCCGGCCCATGTACTATCTAATGAAATACAGGCTATTTCATATATGTAGTTATTTGACAAATAACGGCCACGAAAGTGGAAGTTCAGGGACGGAAAATGAAACGTAAAGCGTTTCAAAATGGAGTTTCAAAGAGCGAAACTCCGCTTTGACAATGTCCGAAAGGATTTTGTCGGAACAATAATATGGTCAAGCGAAATAAGGGTTTATGGCGGATGCCTTGGCGTATCAAGGCGAAGAAGGCCGTGGCAAGCTGCGAAAAGCGGCGGGGAGGAGCAAACATCCATTGATCCGCCGATAGCCGAATGGGGTAACCCACCTGGCGTGAGCCAGGTATCCGTGAATGAATAAATAGTTAACGGAAGCGAAACTGGGGGAACTGAACCATCTAAGTACCCCGGGAAAAGAAATCAACAGAGATTCCGAAAGTAGCGGCGAGCGAAATCGGAAGAGCCTAAACCGTCTTTCAGACGGGGTTGCAGGACCGCGACGTCTTTGTTTCCATCGCAGCGGAAAGGCTTGGGAAAGCCTGCCGGAGAGGGTGAAAGCCCCGTAAGCGAAACGGTGGAGATGAGGTAGCGGTATCCTAAGTACGGCGGGGCACGAGAAACCCTGTCGGAATCCGGGTCGACCACGATCCAAGGCTAAACACTGGATACGACCGATAGCGCAGAAGTACCGTGAGGGAAAGGCGAAAAGAACCCCTGTGAGGGGAGTGAAATAGAACCTGAAACCGTAAACCCACAACATGTCAAAGCCCGATTCGTCGGGTGATGGCGTGCCTTTTGTAGAATGAGCCTGCGAGTTACGATGTACAGCGAGGTTAAGGCTTGGAAGAGCCGGAGCCGGAGGGAAACCGAGTCTGAACAGGGCGAATTAGTTGTACGTCGTAGACCCGAAGCCAAGTGATCTAGTTATGCGCAGGTTGAAGGCAGGGTAAAACCTGTTGGAGGACCGAACCCTAATCTGTTAAAAAAGGTAGGGATGACGTGTGACTAGGAGCGAAAGACTAAACAAACTTGGAAATAGCTGGTTCTCCCCGAAATGCCTTGAGGGACAGCCTTATCAAAACCTTAAGCAGGTAGAGCACTGGATGGACTAGGGGGCTTCACCGCCTACCAAACCCAATCAAACTCCGAATGGCTTAAGGCAACTGATGGGAGTGAGACTGCGGGCGACAAGGTTCGTAGTCGAGAGGGAAAGAGCCCAGACCGTCGGCTAAGGTCCCGAATAGCATGCTAAGTGTGAAATGATGTGCCATGGCGCAGACAGCCAGGAGGTTGGCTTAGAAGCAGCCACTCCTTCAAAGAGTGCGTAATAGCTCACTGGTCGAGTCATGACGCGCAGACAATGTAACGGGGCTAAGCATGCAACCGAAGCCGCGGAATCGCGCAGCAATGCGCGGTTGGTAGGGGAGCATTCCACGGACCGACGAAGGTATACCGTAAGGTATGCTGGAGGGGGTGGAAGAGAGAATGCAGGTATAAGTACACGAAAAGACGGGTGAGATCCCCGTCCGCCGAAAGCCTAAGGATTCCTGGGTAAAGGTCATCTGCCCAGGGTAAGTCGGCCCCTAAGACGAGGGCGAAAGCCGTAGTCGATGGGAAACCGGTTCATATTCCGGTACCGTTCTTGGTTTTAAGGGATGACGCGTGAGGTGAAACCCGGCCGGGCGACGGTTGTCCCGGTCAAAGCCGCGAGCTACAGGTGGCGGAGGAAACGCCATTTGGTAAGCGGTTACAGCGAGCCGACCCACGGGAAGGCGAAGCGGGCGTAATCAAGGCGCCGAGAAATAATCCCCTCTAATTAGGCCAGGAAGACCGTACCGCAAACCGACACAGGTAGGCGGGATGAGAAATCTAAGGCGCTC
>NZ_BDHD01000249.1:0-2161 GCF_054786075.1 Treponema sp. R6D11
TTTTGCCTTTCATCGCCTGATAGCGCGGGATGATGTCTTTAATCGTGCTTGGGACGAAATGCCCGAAGTGCGGCAGTCCTGTGGCAAAGGGGGGTCCGTCGTAAAAAACGAATTCGCTCTGCCCTTCCCTGTTGGATACTGACTTCTCAAATATACTGTTTTTTTCCCAAAATTTTAGAATTTCTTCTTCTAATTTGGGAAAATTTACCTTTGAATCGACTTGCTTGTACATAGATATAGTGTAGCAAATATTGAATGATCTATTCAATATGAGTATTTTATTCTTTTTGCCCCCACTCTGAACCGCCGTTGTAAATGAATCAATAAGTAGCCAAATCATGAAAAAATGAAATGCTCTCTGTTGATAGGGCTATTCCATAAAAACCATAGATTATTCCGCTAACATTAATTCACATTTTTAACCAATTCCATTACTTTCTTATAAACAGGGTTTGAATCTGAAATCTGCAAGAAATTCCTGTTCTCTTGCGCAAAAGCCGAAACTTCATCGTCGTCTGGAAGACCGATGACTATGTCCGCTTTGGTCTTTTCGCTTATCTCTTTTATTCTATCAGGTAATTTGTCGTTTCGCAATTTATTTATTACAAGCGCAAGTTTGCCGTAAGCCATTTTCATTTCACCCGCAAGTTCAAAAAGGCGGAGCAAAGTTTGCAGTCCCGAATTGGAAGCGTCGGAAACCAGTATCATAAGGTCAACTTTTTGAACAATACGCCGTGAAAGGTTTTCAAGACCGGCTTCGTTATCTAGCACCACATAAGGGTATCCCGATGAAATCTCGGCGATAATCTCTTTAAGCACATTATTTGCGTAACAGTAACAACCCTCGCCTTCCGGTCTCCCCATGGCGATAAGGTCGAAGCCCTTTTCTTCCACAAGTGCGCTCTCCAACTTTAACCGTAAAAGCTCGCGTTTTGAAACATTGATGTCCGCGCCTGCCGACTCACGAACATCTTCCCTCGCCCTGCCTACAGTGTCGGTAACGTGTACACCTAACGCCGCGTCAAGACAACTATTCGGGTCGGCATCTATCGCAAGCACTGGAGATTTTCCCGCCGCCAATAAATTTTTAATTAACAACGCGCTGACTGTGGTTTTGCCAACGCCGCCCTTTCCGGTTATGGCGATTAGTTTGCTGTTTTTATTCGCGCTCATACATTACCTCGATTCGGCATTTTCAAAATAAGATCGACAAGAGTTTCCAAACTTGCGCGTTCTTCGCTATTCATTCCGTCAAACGCGGAAACTCCGTCCCTGTCCGCCTTGCGAATATTTTCCGAATACGGAAGAAACGCGGACACATTAAAACCTGAAAGCCCATTTGCGATAAAGCGTTTATCGTCTTCGCAAGTTACCTTGTTCCCAACAATTACAAAATTATTAAGCCCTATTTCCTTAGACATCTTGATAACCGTATCAGCGCAATCAAGCGAGCGCTGACCCGGCTCAACTACAATGATCATCACGTCTACTCCGCTTGAAGTAGCCCGTCCCAAATGTTCAATTCCGGCTTCCATGTCCATTATGAGGGTTTCATTTTTATACAGAACAAGATCGTTAACTAACGCTTTTATAAAAACATTTTCAGGGCAGGCGCAGCCTCCGCCGCCCCTCTTTATGGCTCCCAGTACCAAAAGCTCCACTCCGTTATGTGAAACCGCAAATTTTTCCGCTACGTCGCTGACATTCGGGTTAAGTTTAAAAATCTGCCCGTACTGATCAATCTTCGCCCCTGTTCTTTCCTCGATGAGCGCTATTTCCCGCGAGATGGGAGTAATTTTTACAGTTTTAGGAATACCCAAAGATGCCGCAAGGTTAGCGTCAGGATCGGCGTCAAGGGCAAGAACTCTAACGCCTCTTTGCGCCAGAATTAAAGCGATAGAAGCGGCGACAGTGGACTTACCGACTCCGCCTTTTCCTGAAACTGCGATTTTCATTTATGCCCTTTAAGCGTATTTCCCTTTCATTCGTTTGGTTAAATCGTTTAAAAGAGTAAAAACTTTTTCAGCATCGTTTACGGATAGCGAACCTGTTCCGCAAGATGGAGTAATCATCGCCTGATCGATTATCAGTTTTTTATCAATACCTATTGACGCAAGATTATCCATAACTTTTTCAAGTTGTTTCTCAAGCGAATCTACAG
>NZ_BDHD01000250.1:0-2140 GCF_054786075.1 Treponema sp. R6D11
TAATAATACCTGTTTTCTTTTTATTTTTTTCATGTGCCACGCAATTTTTTATTAGAGAGAATATAGTTACTGATAAAGGACCTGATAGAAAAAAAGAGTTAAGCCAAATAATAATTATTTCAAATCCTCCAAAAGATCAAGGTAAATTATATGAAATTGTTGAAAACTATAATAGACAGACAATAACTTATACGGAGATAATGAAATACGATGTGCATAGAAGTTTTTATAAGGAAACAAGATATTTAACAAGAAATTTCGAGGAGGGGAAACCATATCCAACATCGCTCGGTGAATTCATTTATGGAGAAAAACAACGTATTATGGCTCACTCGCGTGCTCATTTGTTATGGACATATAATTTTACAAACATAAGCGGACAACATTATTTTTATATAACTGATCCGGATGTTAATACTGTATTAAAGAGAAAAATAGATAATCTAGAAGAATATTATTTGAGCCCATAACTTTTCCACCGTTGTTCCGTTGTCAGTTATTATTTTTCAAATAGATTCGCATCTTACCGGACGGCATATTTTCCATCCTTACAACGCCGTTATCGTCTGAAACGCCGTTTTTTGTCGTGCCGTGGTTTATGATGTTGTAATTGACACCCAAATTCCCTAGCGCACATTGTCTTACATGGCACACTACCCGTAGCGTATAGATAGCATACCTTTTACAATACCCCATATATAGTGTACAATACTAGGCAGGGTACTCTACGGAATTTCGGTAACAGACACTATTGCGTGTACTCAACTTGAAGTGTTGGCCGGAGGCAGACAAGTAACCATGAAAATGAAGCGTATATTAATAATTATCTTTCTTCTGCTGTCTTTAAGCTCATGCACCATAAAGGACGGGATTGAAATACTGTTGTGGGCGTTCAGCGACAAAAAAGAACCTGAAGAAACAGAAGAAGAAAAGCAGAAAAATTTATTTAAATTTGAAGAAGCCCAACGCCGACTGGATTTATGGTGGGCAGTGAAAGGTGAAGACGTAAATAATGTAAGGCTGTTTCTGGAAGAAGGCTACGACCCCAACGTATGCAAAGGGGAACTGGGCTATAGGGAAGGAACCCCCTTAAATGTTATAGCGGATAGATTATATAATACTTATACAAGAGAATGTAGAGGGGAGAAGATACCCGATCCCCCGCCCGACGTGCAGATGATTCAGATGCTGGTGGAGGCAGGTGCGGACGTAAACCTGCGGCCTTACGTCTGGTGGAGGGTATATTCTTGGGATAATTGGTTTATTCAAGAAGACATATTAAAAAACACATTTTTAAGAAAGACATTGGAAAAACCTATAACGGAGGCCGAAAAAAAGGAAATGTTGGCGGTTGAGAACAAAGAAGCCGCAAGGAGATACGTAAAAGACGTGAATCGGGTTATGGAGGCGTTACTAAAGGCGGGGGCGGATCCCGATAAAAGGGGGCATCCGTACCCTTTTTCCATGGATGCGAAACGCAAAAAAATTACCGACGAAGAGGCGGACAAATATTTCGCCAAGGGGACCCGCCCCATAAACGAGGCGATAAAGAAGGGGATGTGGTGGGAAAGCCAGGTGGATTTGCTGCTGCAATACACCACGCTGGACGAAGACTCGCTTAAGGCGGCGAAAGAATCAAAAGACCCCGCCATGATAGGAAAGATAAATAAATTATGGAATGAACAAAACTCGGGGAAAAAAGGATTGTAATCGGCCATGAAAAAGAAGCATATTATAATATTCGTATTATTTCTGGCGTGTTTAAACTCGTGCACCCTCAAGAACATCAAGAACTTAAAGAAGGATGTCGAAATTCTGCTGTGGCTGTTTAGCGATAATGAGGAAACGGAAGAAGAATGGCAGAATGAGAAAACGACATATAAGCCGAACTCGATAGAAATGGTTCCGATACCAGCCGGAACCTTTACCATGGGCGGTTTCAGCACCGAATCAATGTCATGGGACAATGAACGCCCGCAACATCAGGTAACATTAAGCGGATTTAGAATGGGCAGGTACGAGGTAACGCAGGAGCAGTACCAGTCGGTAATGGGAAAAAACCCGAGCCATTTTTACAGCAACTCTAGAAAAGGGGAAATTCAAGAGAAACGCCCGGTGGACAGCGTAAGCTGGTACGACG
>NZ_BDHD01000251.1:0-2133 GCF_054786075.1 Treponema sp. R6D11
ATACAGAGGGATTATAATTTCCATTCTAACATTTCGAAAATTCATCCGCCGTGGAAATAATTTCTGCGGCTCTTCAAAATGTTCACTTTGCGATTGTTCTAACTCTGATAATTCCATTTACCTTTCGAATCTGCTCCAGCACGGAATCGGAAATTTTTTGCTCCGTGTCTATAATATTATAGGCGTACTCATCGCGGTGGTGGTTAATCAAGTCGGCGATATTAATGCTGGCCCCCGCAAGAATGGTCGTGATCTGCCCCACCATGTTGGGAATGTTTTTATTGATCGCATGCAGTCTGAACGGTGCGCGCTGATCAAGTTTGCAGTGCGGAAAATTTACCGAATTGCGGATTGCCCCGCCTTCCAGATAATTCATTATCTGCTTAACCGCCATAACCGCGCAGTTGTCTTCCGCTTCCGGAGTGGACGCCCCAAGATGCGGAATGCTGATAACCTTTTTGCATTTGGACAAATCCGGCGTGGGAAAGTCCGTAACATAGGCGCTTATTTTTCCAGCTTCCAGCGCTTCGATAATATCCTTGTCTTTTACAAGCCCCGCGCGGGAAAGGTTCACTATGCGCGCCTCTTTTTTCATCATGCGCAATTTTTCCGCGTCTATAAGGCCTTTGGTCGTTTCGCTCTGCGGTATATGTAATGTGATATAATCGGCTTTCGCGAGCAGGCCTTCCAGAGTGTCGGCGCGGGAAACATCGCTCGACAGGTTCCATGCGGCGTCTACGGAAATGTACGGGTCATAGCCGATAACTTCCATGCCGAGGGCGACGGCGTCGTTGGCGACCATTACGCCTATCGCGCCAAGCCCGATCACGCCCAGAACCTTGCCCTTTATTTCAGGGCCAGTAAATTTTGATTTTTCCTTTCCAACAAGCTCCGCGATATCGCTCTTGCCAGCTACCGAAGAAATCCAGTTAACCCCGCCTATAATGTCGCGCGAAGAAATAAGCATGGACGCGATTGTAAGCTCTTTTACGGCGTTGGCGTTCGCGCCCGGCGTGTTAAAAACCACTACCCCGCCCTCGGTGCATTTGGCAACGGGAATATTGTTGTACCCCGCCCCCGCTCTGGCTATCGCCTGAACGGAAGAAGGGATCTCCGTGTTGTTCATTTCCGCGCTGCGCACCAAAATAGCGTCGGGGTTTGGGATGTCGCTTGCGACTTCATACTTGTCCCTCGGGAAAAGATCCAATCCAAGCGGGGAAATTTTGTTTAATGTCTGAATACGAAACATATTTATACCTTTTAACCTTCAAATTTCTTCATGAAATCTATCAGCGCTTTTACCCCTTCGATGGGCATCGCGTTGTAGATGCTCGCCCTCATGCCTCCGACCAGACGATGTCCGGCGAGGTTTATAAGGCCTTTAGCGGCCGCTTCTTTTACAAAGCGGGTTTCTATTTCGGTCTTTTTCGCCTCGTCTTTTTCCTTCGGAACAAAGGGAATGTTCATTAGACTGCGGTATCTTTTATCCACCGTTCAAAGGACTTTAAACCCATTATTGAAAAGACCGAAGCTTTATTACGGGAGCTTATGTGTATCCCTTCAAATTATAAGGTTTTGTTTTTACAGGGCGGCGCTTCCCTTCAATTCGCCATGGTTCCGCTTAATCTCGCCGCGGGAGACGCTCCCGGCAAGGGAAAGACCGCGGACTATATTGATACGGGCATTTGGTCGGACAAGGCGATAAAAGAAGCCGGAAAGTACGCCTCCGTAAAAGTGCTGGCAAGCTCTAAGGACAAGGCCTACACCTACATTCCCGACGCTCCCGCGCCGTCAGCGGACGCGGCTTATTATCACATTACCCAAAACAACACGATTGTCGGGACAAAGTGGGATAAAACCCCCGATACCGGCTCCGTCCCTCTGGTTTCGGACGCTTCAAGCAACATTCTTTCCGAGCCTTTTGACGTGAGCAAGTACGGCATCATTTACGCCGGGGCGCAGAAAAACCTTGGGCCGGCGGGAACTACGCTCGTTATCATACGTGAAGATTTAATCGGCCACGCTCCGGCGTGGACGCCAGTAATGCTCCGTTACGACACCCACGCGGGCGAAGGTTCAATGTACAATACCCCGCCGTGTTACGGCATTTATATAATCGGCCTTGTTCTGGAC
>NZ_BDHD01000252.1:0-2104 GCF_054786075.1 Treponema sp. R6D11
TGCGGTAATCCCACGCGTAACGCCTTTCATACACGCTGTTTGCCTTGTTTCCGCTTCCGGGTCTTGTCAGCGCGAAGCCGTAGTCTACGCTGTATACTCCGTCTTCGTAGCTGTACGCGGCGCTGCCGCCGTCAGCGGTACTGTGTCCCCCGTAGCGTTCCTCAACCACGTTCCCGTTCCCGTCGTAGCGGTAATACATTTCACCTATCTTTTCAGCCTTGTGTCCGCCCTCGTAATATTCGTAGTCGAAGCTGTAGTTAAGCTCCATTCCGTTCTTAACCTGCCTCGTCTTGCTTTCACTGCTCGTCTTCTTCGTCATGTTTCCTATTATATCATATTCAAACGTTTGTTTGTAAGCGGCGTTGTAGCCTTCTATGCCCCCTCCGTCGTACAGGTACTGCGCGCTGCCCCCTCCAGCTTCCGTTATCTGGTACAGTTCGTCGTAGCCGTATTCCTGGCTCGTCTTATAGCGTCCGGCTTCGTTGTCGTATTTTGACACGTTTCCTACCCCGTCAAATTCATACGTTATTTTCTGGTATTTAACGTTTCCTTTCACAGTCTTTATCTCTTTCAGCCACCTGCGGTTCTCGTCGTAGCGGTAATACCTCTTCACCCCTTCCCCTATTACGCTTCCGTTTTGGCTCCTGTTGTTTCCGTACTCTATGTACGCCCTCTGACCCCATTCGTCGTACCCTATCTCTTTGACGTACTCAAAGTCCGTTCCCATGCGCCTGCCGGTCACCTTCTTTATCTGCCCGCCTCCGTCGTATTCGTACTTTACTTCCTCCCCGTCGGGATACAGTATTTTCTCCATTTGTCCAAGATAGTTGCTCAAATATTCCATTACAGCCGTCTTTTCGGACGTTACCCTTCCGGCGTCAAGCGTCTTTATCGTCCTGCTTTCCCGTAGCGTACCTTGCTCGCTCCGGATTCGTCTTTTATCCTCGTTATCCTTCCCGCGCCGTTGTAAGAAGCTCCGGGGGCTCCGTAAAAATACACTGTTTTCGTCTCGGACGGCGTGTCGGGTCTCTTGGGGTAGGTTATCTTTACAAGCCTGTTCAGCGAATTGTACTGGTACTCTATTCTTTTCCACGATTTCGCCAGAACGCCGTCGCTTTCCCATATCAGGTTGCCTCCCTGGTCGTAGCCGTACTCTTTCTTTCCTATGTCCGCGCTCTCCATGCTTATACGCCTGCCGAGCATGTCGTATTGCGCTTTTAGGGGGTTCTTTTTATAGTCCAGCGCCTGCAGCAGTTCCCCTAGGGCGTTATATTCGTATTCCCCCATAGCCAGAACTTTGTTACCTTCTTTTCCGTACCTGCTAGTCCTTACTATGTTGCCCCTGCCGTCGGCTTCACGCTCGCTCCTGTTTCCGTTCGCGTCCGTTACCAGAACGTAGCTCTTCTTATTCCTTATCCCGTACTCGGTTATCTCTTCGCTGCCGTCGGGCAGGGTTACTTTTACCACTCGGTCTAGGGCGTCGTACTCCTTCTCGGTTTCCTTGTAAAGCTGCGGGCTCCAGTTGTTCAGCGGGCTAAGAGGAGCTATCATTGCGTATCCAACATATATACCACTGGTAGAGTATAAATGTGGTCTAACGACACTATGAAAAAGCGATGTCAGCTACGCTGCGTGTCCAGTTTTTGTTGTTTCTCCCATATAGTTTGTATGTATTTTTCCATGTCGTCATTTCCAATACGTGATGTTGCTTCTCTAGCAGTACTCAAACTTTCCTCATCTATTTCCGCTCCATATTCCAATAATAAACCAACAATTGTAAATGCGCTAAACCTAATTGCAAAATTTATTGGCAATATTCCTTTTTCCTCATTATATTTTCTGTATGCCTTGTCTTTATTGAAAGAAAACAGAATGCTATTGGGAGCTCCTTTCATGTTGGGGGGCGCCCCTGATTCCAAAAACAGCTTTACCAATCTGTACACTTCATTTTCATATCGCGTTCTTTGATTTTTTAATAATTCTGTATCGGGATATTTTTCTGATATGATTGGCGAATTAGAAATTATTTTAAACAAATAAGGCCTTTTCTTTATTGGCAATATTCCTTTTTCCTCATTATATTTTCTGTATGCCTTGTCTTTAT
>NZ_BDHD01000253.1:0-1989 GCF_054786075.1 Treponema sp. R6D11
ATTCTGGAACAGGCTTTTCACATATATATTCCCTACGTTCTTTACTACGGCTACGATAACGGCCGCCACGGGGAAGTCTACCTTAAAGACGGAACTTTCCTTAATATCCGTTCCTTCTCCATGCCGTACGCCGACTATCGGGGAACTTTTAAGGACAACCCGTTTGCGCTAGAGGCGAAGCAGGAACCTCCCGCCGGTAAAAAGGAAGGGGAATACATACCAGAAACCTTCGACTCTTTTACGGACATAGCAAAATCCAACAACGGCAGCTTGATTTACTGCAATAATACGGACGAAGTGGCGGATTTAATAATAAATCTGCTTGATAAGGAAACTGGGAAAAAAGTTGATATTGTCTTGTGCCTTGACACGACCAACAGCATGAAAAAATACATCGATCCGTTACGCGCAAAACTTATCCCAGAGCTTGAACAGATTATCGTAAAGTTTCCATCTTTCAGAATCGGCATGGTGCTGTTTAAGGATTATAACGACATATACCTTACAAAAAATGTCCCGTTTACGTCCGATTTCAAGCGTTTCCAGCGCGATCTTAACGCCATTCAAGTCGTAGGCGGCGGCGATATTCCCGAAGCCGTATACGAGGCCCTTTATGAAGGAGAAACCAAATTTCCATGGTCCGCGGAGTCCAGAATATTGCTACTTATAGGCGATGCGCCGCCGCATCCAAAGCCGAGGGGCAAGATTACAAAGGAAATGCATGAAAAAGCCGCGAAGGATAAAAACATAAAAGTTAGCGCGATTATGTTACCGCAAGCGACACCTTCCAAATAATTTAATTTTATCGTACAATTAACCTAAAGGAACCTCTAAAAACTTTTTTAGAGGTTTTCCTATTATCGCAAATAAGGGAGTTTTAAATGGATATTATAACCGCAATCGTTCTTGGAATAGTACAGGGGTTAACTGAATTTTTACCAGTAAGCAGTTCCGGCCATCTCGTGCTTTTACAAAAAATTTTCGGTGTGGACGCTCCCGGTCTTTTCTTTGACACGATGCTGCATATAGGAACGCTAACGGCGGTTTTTGTCGTATTATGGAAAGACATTTGGGAGATACTTAAAAAGATTATTCAGCCTCTTACGGGGTTTCTAATAATAGCGACAATTCCCGCGGTAATTTTCGCCCTTGCTTTTAAAGATATAATCGAAAGCGCTTTTGAATCGGGGCAATTTCTCGGCGTCTGTTTTCTTATCACATCGGCACTCCTTGTTACCGCTGAACAGCTTGCCAACCGCGCCGAAGTTAAAAGAAGCGGCGAAAACATGAATTGGGTTGACGCCGTAATCATCGGCGTATTTCAGGCGGTCGCCATCGTCCCGGGCATATCAAGATCGGGTGCGACAATATCGGGAGCGCTCTCCCGTAAACTTGACCGCGATTTTGCCGCCCGCTTTTCTTTCCTGTTGTCCATTCCGGCGATACTGGGCGCTCTTGTCTTACAGATAAAGGACTTGGTAAAAGGCGAAGGAGCGGCTGGCGCACCGGCAGGCGAAGTCATAGGGGTTCTGCCTATTGCGATTGGAACCGTAACTGCCGCTATAGTCGGGTTTTTCGCGGTAAAGTTTATGTTGAAATTAATCAAAGAAAAAAAACTTTACGGCTTTGCGATCTACACCGCGGCTCTTGGAATATTTGTGCTTATCGATCAATTTGTTACGCGCATAGTATTCTAGGCGCGTAATATCCTCATTGAGTTTAACACCGCCAACAGCGCTACACCCACGTCGGCGAAAACCGCTTCCCACATTGACGCGACGCCCATCGCCCCAAGCAGAAGAAAAGCCGACTTTACAACCAGCACAAACACGATGTTTTGCGTTACTACCCTCTTTGTATTTTTGGCGATATCCATAAATTCTATCAGTTTCGAGGTTTCGTCGTTCATAAGCACAACGTCTCCCGCTTCTATCGCGGCGTCGCTTCCGATTCCTCCCATCACAATGCCGATGTCGGCCATAGCCAGAA
>NZ_BDHD01000254.1:0-2089 GCF_054786075.1 Treponema sp. R6D11
CCCTTAGCCAAAGAAGTTATATAATCGGGCGTTTCGATTACGACAGGGTTTATTCTTCTTACGCCAAAAAAACCGGATTTGATTACAGGACATGGCTTAATGAACAGGAAAAACCTGAATATAAGGCAAAGTTGATTTTTTACGAGCTATTAAATCTTCAGGAAGACAGGGCTATCGAAGTTTGGAGAAAAAACGGCGGACTTGATTTTCAACTGGAAAAACACATGGAAAGAGAGGATTGGATGGATTGCCAATACATTCTAGCGGAAGAATTAGACAGAAGAAACTTTAGTTTTGAAGCCTTCAAACTGCTGTCCGCCATTCTTGCGGAAGAACACCGCCGACCCTATTTTAATCATTTTACTATAGATATAAAAAAATATGTTAAAAATATAATCGGCAAAAGACTGAAACAGCAAGTAGACAATGAAACATGGATTAAATGCATGGAATCTTTAATGGGTATAGGATTTTCCGATTATGAGGAAAACGCTTTTAATGAATACAAAGAACAGGCGTTAAACGAAATAAGGACTGAACAATGAGCTTAAACGGCAAACAAGAAGGAGGCTTTTTTTGATTCGCATAAAAAATGAAAAACAAATTGACGGCATAAGAAAATCCTGTAAACTTCTTTCCGCCATGTACCGTGAATTAATTCCTCTTGTAAAACCCGGAGTTCAAACAATAGAAATTGATCAATGGGTGCAAAACTGGATTAAAAAAGCAGGTGGCATACCCGTCTTTTTAGGTTATACGATAAAGAAAAAACCCTACCCTGCCGCTATTTGCATTTCGATTAACGATGAAGTAATCCACGGTATTCCTGCAAAAAGACGCATAAAAGAGGGAGATTTAGTGTCTCTTGATTGCGGCATAGACCTTGGCGGATTTATTAGCGATCAAGCTATCAGCATAGAAGCCGGAAAAGTAAGCGACGCAGTAAGAAAACTCAACAAGGTTACAAACGAAGCATTGTATAGCGGCATAATGGCTGCAAAAGCTAATGACAGGCTTTTACAGATTTCACGAGCGGTAGAAAGTTATGTGAAACCTTTTGGATACGGAATAGTCAAAGAATACTGCGGTCATGGAGTGGGGCTTGCCCTTCACGAAGACCCACAAGTGCCGAATTCTCCGCACGGACCAAACCCAAAAATAAGCAACGGCATGGTTATCGCTATCGAGCCGATGATCAACATGGGCACAAGCGACATAGAAGTGCTTGATGACGAATGGACAGTTGTTACCGCCGACTCAAAAGTTTCAGCCCACTGGGAACACACGATAGCCATTTTCAACGGCAAGACGGAAATTTTAACAGAGCCTTTGGAGAGTTTTATTTTTAAGTGAGTGGCAAGCGGTTTAATTGACAAAAGAATAAAATTAATTTTTTGTACTAAATCTCCGTGTACTCAGCAGTAATTTTTAAAAGAAATTTCAATTCACGGTTTGCGTCTCACTTTTGCTACATACCTTATAGAAAGCGGCACTGACATTCGCTATATTCAAGCTCTTTTAGATCACGCTAATCTACGCACCACATAACGCTATGCTCACGTTGCCAAGCGCAATTTTTTAAACATCAAAAGTCCTATTGACACGATAACGTAAGTTACAGTATAAATAACAAAGCAAAAGAAGGCGGTGAAGTGTATTTAACTACAAAAGCAGTTTATCAAAAAACTGGTGGTAATATATCAAAGAATCAAGCTGGTGATGGTTAAGGAATAGATATATTTATTCAGCAGAAAAATATTTACCTGGCTTATTTTATGAGTCAGGTAAATCAAAGGAGTTTTTTATTTATGGATCAAGATTGTTTGCAAACATTATTTTCAGGATTATCATTAATTATTGCTTTCTTTGCATTTTTGCTTGCTTGTATTATTCCTAATCGTATTATGATAAATCAATTATACACGGGCTTAATTGCTGAATATAGAACCCACGAAATGGGGCTTGCAATCTTATGCCATCGTTTTTTACAAAATTTTTATACAAACTATATATATGACGATTCATTAAACTTACATTTTTATCATATAAAAGCCCCTCACTTATTTCAATATTCTTATAAATCTTATTA
>NZ_BDHD01000255.1:0-2089 GCF_054786075.1 Treponema sp. R6D11
AGGGATTTTTTTCGCGGGGCAGTTTCTGGTTCATATAGTCGGGATCGCCCGTGGCGGAACCGCCGATATAAGCGTCCCACGCGCCCATTGTCCAGCCGGCTGCAAAATTGGTGTACAGCGGAATCGCGCTTGTGGTATCTTTAATTTTTTTAAGAGCGGCAAGGAATTCGTCCGGCGTTTTCGGAAGCGGGTTAACTCCGGCTTTTTGGTATACCGCTTTGTTATATACGATGCCCTGTACGTTGGAAGTCGAGGGCAGTCCGTAGGTTATGCCTTTGAACGCCCTATTATCGGCGAAATTGTAAGTTTTTTCCAGAACTTCGGTCTGTCCGAACGGCTGGAAATAATTTTCCAGTTCGGTCAACGGGACTGTTGTGGGGATCATGCACGCGTCGCCCCAGTCTGGAGTGCTTATACGGGTCGTCATTGATTCGGCGTAGTCCGTAATCCCTTCATAACTGATGTTAACATTCGGGTACATTTTTTGGAAATCTTTTACATACCCCGCAAGTACGGTATCAATAATATCGGTACGGTGCGTTTTAAAGCGGATATTCGCTTTAATATTGGTGTGATCTTCGCCCAGTTTAAGCTGGTCAAATGTGGGAATATTGCCTGAAGATCCACCTTTTTTACACGATGAGAAAAACATGAAAAGCACGGTAATAACTAAAAACACCCCTATAATCTTTTTCATACTATGTTCCTCCTATAGTTTGTCCTATCTTCTATCTCAAAACCATATCAAACAACGTTTGATTGTCATTACGACTTAGGCTTGATTGACAGATGATAAACAGAAGATTATTTTATATTAATTTGAATTAAAAGTCAAATATTCGACAAAAACCAACAATTCCCAAACGCAAAATAAAAAAAACGGAAATTTTGCCTGTTTTTAACCCAAAAACAGGGGTTTTTCTTTACTCTTCTCCGCCGTCAAGTTTGCGAAGAAGCGTCTTTCTTCCGATACCGAGCATATCGGCGGCTTTTGTTTTGTTTCCTTTGCAGTGGGAAAGGGTGTCGCGGATAATTATCTGCTCGCACTCTTCCATGCTCGCGCCAAGTCTGATGTTTATCCAGCCCTCATCGGCTACGTCGCGCAGGACGGGGGGCAGATCATCCACGGTTATCATGTTCGACTGGCACATTACAACCGCGCTTTCGATGCAGTTTCGCAGTTCGCGGATGTTCCCAGGCCATTCGTATGAATAAAGGCGGGAACGCGCCTTCTCGTGTATGCCTTCGATTTTTTTCCCGTTTTCCTGCGAGAACTCTTTCAGGAAAGAGGCCGCCAAGAGCGGGATGTCGTCTTTTCTTTCGCGTAACGGCGGCACTAGGATATTTACGACGTTCAGGCGGAAATAAAGGTCTTCCCGGAAATTGCCTTTTTCAATCTCCGCCTTTAAGTCCTTGTTTGTGGCGGCGATAATGCGCACGTCAACTTCAAGCGTCTTCTCCCCGCCTACCCGCTCAAATTTCTTTTCCTGTAAAACTCGCAAAAGTTTTATCTGTATGTTCTGGTCTATCTCGCCTATTTCGTCAAGGAAAAGGGTTCCGCCGGAGGCAAGCTCAAAACGCCCGTGCCGTTGGGAAACCGCGCCGGTAAACGCCCCTTTTTCGTGGCCGAAAAGCTCGCTTTCCAAAAGAGAGGAAGAAAGCGCGGCGCAGTGCACTTTAACAATGGGAAAATCTTTTCGCGGAGAAAGCTCGTGAATCGCGTCCGCGACAAGTTCTTTCCCTACCCCCGATTCCCCGGTAATTAAGATGGAAGCTTTTGTGGGCGCCGCCTTGTTCATGGTGTCAAAAACGTCGCGGATGGCGCGCGAATTGCCGATTATCGACTTAAATTGTTTTTGCCTTTCAATTTCTTCGGTCATCTGGCGGTGCTTGAAAACAAGCTCGCGGTTTTCCAGGGCGCGCTTGATTATCAAAGAAAGATGATCCATGTCCACGGGTTTTGTAAGAAAATCCCACGCGCCGTCCCTCATGGAGTTAACGGCGGTTTCCACGGAGCCGTGGCCGGTAAGCATTATTACCGGGAAGCCGGGGGCCTGAGCGAGTATTCTGCGCATTAGCTCCTCGCCGC
>NZ_BDHD01000256.1:0-2069 GCF_054786075.1 Treponema sp. R6D11
AAATTTACCGCGTTTCCCATGATTGTATAATCCATTTTGTTGGGAGTGCCCATGTTGCCTACAACCATATCCCCTGTGTTTATACCAAGCCTTGTAAATAGCGGGTAAGGATCGTCAATACTACTTATTATCCCTTTTCCAGCCATAGCTTTCATAACTTCAGGAGTAACAAGTCCCTGCTCAAGCGCATCTCGGTTGATCTCCCTCTCCGCTTTTTTCATACAAACGGCGGCGCGGCAGGCAAGCGCGGCATGGTTCTCCATGTAAACAGGAGCGCCAAAGAAGGCAATAATCGCGTCTCCCTCGTATTTATCAATTGTTCCCTGATTATCAAGAACAATGTTGCTCATTCTTGTAAGATAAAAATTCAGCAGTTCTACAAGTTTTGCCGGATCTCCAAGAGCTTCGGAAATTGTAGAGAAACTGCGGACGTCCGTAAAAATTGCGGTCATCTCTCTTTTTTCACCGCCAAGTTTTAATTGGGAAGGATCTTGTATAATTTGGTCAATAACTTTTGGAGACAGGTACTGAGAAAAAGCTGATTTTATAAACCGCTTTTGACTGCCTTCTGTCGCGTAATTGTAAAGAGTTACAGTAATAAAAGCGGCGAGCGTTCCAGAAAGATACGTTACCATAGGCAGCCAGAGTCCGCCGAATTGATACGCGGCAAAAGAGCCTATAATTATCAGAAAAACAACAATTGCCATTCCTGTAACGGAAAGAGAAATACGGTTTGAATAAATCGTTAAGCATACCAAAAAAATTATAACCGCAAGAAGAATCAGCAAGTTAAGCCACTCGGCGCTTTCGCGGATAAAATCGCCCCGTAGCATATTATCAAGCATTGTTATATGGCAACCCATTCCCGGATACACGGAAGAAATCGGCGTATTAAAAATATCAAAAAGCCCCTGCGCGTAAAAACCAAAAAACACATAAGTATCTTTAAAATTATCAGGGGCAAGAAAGTAATCGGAACCCATATACGCTTCATCTTCGTTTTTATACGCTTCTGCGCTTGTCAGTATATCCATTGCCCTGTAAGGAATATATTTATCTAAAAGTCCGTGATACCTTAACAGGGCATTGCCATTTTTATCAATGGGTATTGAAATTCCGTCCCATTCAATTACGCCGGTCTTTTTATTGTAAATTAATTGCTGTCCTTTTCCCGAAACAATCAGCGACGCGGAAGAAAGACCGGGTATCGCTTTTCCGTCAAATAAGGTAAAAGGTTTTAACCTTCTTATAATTCCGTCAGAATCCGATATACCTGTAACGCTTCCCAAAGCGCCGGCGGCGATAATTTTTTTTGTATGCTTAACGATTTATTCAAACCGTATTTCTTTTTTTGTTTCAGGGATGGCAATTGTTGTTTTTCTGATAATTATAGGCTCTTTTGCCGCGGATCAATTCGGCGGACTCTGGCTGCCTATGGTAACGTATCTTTCTGGAACGCTCGCCGCTTTTATTACTGTAACTCTTTACAATTACGCGACAGAAGGCAGTCAAAAGCGGTTTATAAAATCAGCTTTTTCTCAGTACCTGTCTCCAAAAGTTATTGACCAAATTATACAAGATCCTTCCCAATTAAAACTTGGCGGTGAAAAAAGAGAGATGACCGCAATTTTTACGGACGTCCGCAGTTTCTCTACAATTTCCGAAGCTCTTGGAGATCCGGCAAAACTTGTAGAACTGCTGAATTTTTATCTTACAAGAATGAGCAACATTGTTCTTGATAATCAGGGAACAATTGATAAATACGAGGGAGACGCGATTATTGCCTTCTTTGGCGCTCCTGTTTACATGGAGAACCATGCCGCGCTTGCCTGCCGCGCCGCCGTTTGTATGAAAAAAGCGGAGAGGGAGATCAACCGAGATGCGCTTGAGCAGGGACTTGTTACTCCTGAAGTTATGAAAGCTATGGCTGGAAAAGGGATAATAAGTAGTATTGACGATCCTTACCCGCTATTTACAAGGCTTGGTATAAACACAGGGGATATGGTTGTAGGCAACATGGGCACTCCCAACAAAATGGATTATACAATCATGGGAAACGCGGTAAATTT
>NZ_BDHD01000257.1:0-2048 GCF_054786075.1 Treponema sp. R6D11
ATACAATACACAAAAAAAAAATAAAAGAGAAAAATATTGTTAATTCCACTTTTTTGCGGTATTATTAATATAATGGAAAATGCCGCCACGCTTAATAATTCCGCCGTCGCCTTAACCGAGGCAAATAAGCCTTTTGAGGCTATCCCCTTATTCCGCGAGGCTTTAATTTTAGAGCCCGAAAACCCCTTATTATGGCTGAATTTAGGCATTGCCCAGCAGAAAACAGGCGAATATTCGCAGGCTATTGAAAGTTTTATGCATTCGGTAACAATTGACAGCGATATTTCAGAAGCGTGGAATTCCATGGGGTTAATTTATTACGAGTTGAACGAATTTGCCCTTGCGGAAAACTGCTATCACACAGCTCTGTCGTCCGATGACAACGACCCAAAAATATGGAATAACTTGGGCGTTTTGTATTTTAACATAAATAATTTTGAAGAAGCCCGCAATTGTTTTGAAAAATCGGTAAGCCTTTTCCCTCAAAATAAGGACGCGTTAATAAATCTACGCGATACTTGCAGGGAGTTGGGCGATTACCGCGCGGCGGCTGAATTTGAACGTGTTATATCAAATTTAGATATTACTAATCAGGCATAACATAAAATGAAAATACTCTATGTGGCTGAACTTGTCGGTAAGGCGGGGGTATATACTTTTAAAAACGCTTTAAACGAATTAAAAAAAACTTATCCTTGGGATTTTTTGATTGTATGCGCCGACGGAGCTACGGGCGGGAACGGGCTTGGCAGAAGCCATGCTGTTTACCTCCACAAACTGGGCGCAAATGTCATAACGCTTGGCGAATGTTGTTTTTATAAAAAAGATTTAACTGAAAACCTTGAAAAAAGCCCTTATGTATTGCGCCCTGAAAATCTTAATGCCGACGCTCCGGGAATAGGCACAAAAATTTTTAATACGGAAAAAGGAAAGGTAGCCGTGGCTGTCTTTATCGGGCAGAACGGGTTCGGTCGCATTCATGCGAATAGCCCCTTCACCGCCATTCCCGAAACTCTTGAACGTCTCAGAAAACAAACGCCCTATGTCATAGTGGATTTTCACGCTCAGGCAAGCGCTGAAAAAAAGACTTTTTTTTATGCCGCCGACGGTCTTTGTTCTGCCGTAATAGGTTCGCACACCAGAGTTCAAACTGCGGACGAAACCATCATGCCCAAAGGAACAGCGTTTATAAGCGACGCCGGCAGAACGGGAAGTCAACAATCTGTCGGCGGCTGTGAAATAAATTCGCGCATAAACGAATACCTTACAGGCATCCCCAATTGGACAAAAGAAGCATGGGACTCTCCTGAATTGCAGGGCGTGTATCTGGAGATAGACAAAGACGGTAAAGCACGTTCTATTGAGCGGGTTCGTGTTGCTACAGAATAAGAATCAGTAGCCAGCCGCCGCTCCACCGGCTAAAAGTTTAACCGCCGAGCTTGTTCCAATCCGCTCCGCTCCGGCGTTAATAAACGCTTCCAAATCTTCGCGTGTTTTTACGCCGCCTGCGGCTTTTATCTTCACTCCAGCGCCGATATGCTTTTTAAAAAGCTCTACGTCAGCCAATGTCGCGCCGGCTGTTCCAAAACCTGTAGAAGTTTTGATAAAGTCGGCTCCGGCTTCCGTAACAATTTTACAAAGACGTATTTTTTCGTCTTCGGTTAAGTAGCAGGTCTCTATAATCACTTTTAATATTTTTTCGCCGCAAGTTTTTTTAATCAGCCTTATTTCTTCCAGTACAAAATCAAAACTGCCGTTTTTTACGTCGCCTACATTAATTACCATGTCAATTTCATTTGCGCCGCTTAAAATGGCGCGTTCCGCTTCCAGAACTTTTGCGGCGGTTATTGAATAGCCCAACGGAAAACCGATGACTGTGCAGATATTTAAACTTTTAAATTCATTGTGAATAGATTTTACATAAGAAGGCGGCACGCAAACAGACGCGGTTTTAAACTTAACCGCCTCATTGCAGAGAGTTTTAATTTCTTCCCATGAGGCGGTCATTTTTAACAGCGTATGATCTATTCGCTTTAAGATTTCGCCGA
>NZ_BDHD01000258.1:0-2045 GCF_054786075.1 Treponema sp. R6D11
AATGACATTCTTTCTTCAGCTCCAAGATCATAATAAATTATAAATTCTAACGGCAGTGAAAGAGATGATATTTCTTTTTTAATATCTGAAGATAATTTTCGTAAATCAGCACCATGCCGTCTCATAATGGCGATACTTGCCGTTTTTTCTCCGTTTAATCTTGATAAAATATCCGGCTCCCGTTCACGTTCCGTAATGACGGCAATATCCGAAAGCTCGATATATTTTCCCTCTCCAAGCGGAATTAAAGCTGCGTTAAGTTGCGAGTAACGCCCATCTATAGTAACAATTATTTCCTTATTTTTTTGTTCAATCATTCCGCCGGAAAAAATCGAGTCATTTAATTCAAGAACAGACATTATTACAGACGGCTCTAACTGAAGAAGCCCTAATTTTTCTTGATCAAGAATTATATAAATTTCTTTTAATCCCACTCCTGAAACAATAACTTCTCCCGCGCCTTCTAAACTTTCAAGACGAGGCTTTACAATTTTTTCCAGTATTTGCGCCGTGTTGCTTAAATCGCCAGTTAAAACTGCGGCAGACCAAACCGGAATATTTGAATTATTTGAGCTTAAAATTTCCGGTCTTTGCGCGGACGTGGGGAGAGTTTCATAAACCCTTTGCGCCGCATCGCGAATAGCCTCATACCTGCCGTGTGTCCCCGGTCTAAAGCGGACAAAAACACTTGATAAACTGTTTTCGCTGGAACTTTGAACCGCTATTACTCCGTTAATCGAAAAAAGCGCATCCTCAAGCGGAATGGTTACGCTTCTTTCCATCTCCATTGCGTCAATGCCGTAATGTTTAATTTTTATTAAATAAGAACCTCCTGTGTTTTCTTTAATTTTTTCATTTGAATTGATAATGACGAATAACGATACCGCGCAAATACCCGCTAAAATACAGAGACTCATTTTTTTTCTTTCTAATCGGGAAGAAATATTTTTCATAAGTCTTCCTCATTGTTAAGTTTCCATTTAAAATACCGAATTAATACGGAAGGAATGGCAAACAAACTGATTAATGTTGATACTGTAAGCCCGCCCAACATTGCCGCCGCCATTGATTTTTGCGAGTTTCCCAAAGGACTAAAGATTAACGGCAAAAGAGCAAAGACAGTAGTTGTTGTGGTTATCAAAATCGCCTGTAATCGTTCCGATGCTCCTCTGCAAACTGCGTCTGTTACTGGAAATCCGGCTTGAATTTTTTGTTCGCTGATTTCAAAGAGAATTAAACTGTTATTTACAACTAGTCCGAATAGGGCGGTTAATCCAAGTACGGCTCCCGAATCAATTTTTGAGCCGCTGATTATAAGAGCGGGTCCGGCTCCTGCAAGTGAAAAAGGAATACTTAACATTAAAACAAGGGGGAGTAAAAAAGATTCAAATTGAGCGCCCATTGTCATGTACAGAAGAACAAGCACAAGGAAAACATAAAAAAGCAAGGAATTTTTGTAGCGGCTAAATACCGATTCATCTGCTCCCATAAACCAAGAAAATCGCGCGGCTAATTTTTTGACAACAGACGGAATATCTTTTCCTGCGGAAATATCTGCATATATGACATCGGCTCTGTCCAGCCGCGCAAGAGACGCTTCCGCTTCTTTTTGCTCTATTTTTACAACAGAGCCAAGGTATACGATTTTTCCCTGTCCTGTTTTTAAGGGTATTTCTTCAAGCCTTTGGACAGGATCATTGCGGGTATTCCGCTCTCCTGTTACACGAACATTTAACGGTTTGCCCTCAATTTCCAATTTTGTTGTTACAATTCCTTCGTTAAGAACAAAAAGAGTTTCCGCTATTTGCGATGAGGGTATCGAAAGATAAGCGGTAGTTTCCCTATTTGGGTAGACTTTTATTTCCGGTATTTTTCCGCGAGGACGGAAATTTACCGCTGTAGACGCGGAATCAAATTCGTTTTGTGTAATTTCAACCCGCTCAAGCAGTTCCTCCCTGTCCTTGCCCTTAATTACAAATGTCCGCTCAGTTGATAACCCTAAAAGAACTTCAATTCTGTCTTTTGGAAAATACGCAGTACAAGAA
>NZ_BDHD01000259.1:0-2038 GCF_054786075.1 Treponema sp. R6D11
ATTGTTTTTCTTCATTAATAGAGTATAGCGGGTTTTTGGGCTTGTGAATAGGTGTAATGCGCTTGATTTTTCTTTAAAACGGGGGTATAATCTTCCTATCTTATCTACCATATAATGAGGAAGAAAATGGCTGAAAAAAACAAAGTAATGATCGACGGTAACAATGCGGCCGCCTACGTGGCGCACGCCTTAAGCGAAGTAATCGCGATTTATCCGATTACCCCTTCAAGCCCAATGGGCGAATTCTCCGATGAATTCTCCGCCCAGGGGCGAAAAAACATCTGGGGAACCATCCCGAATGTCGTGGAAATGCAGTCCGAAGCGGGAGCCGCGGCGGCTGTTCACGGAGCGCTTACAACCGGCGCGCTTTCCGTCACGTTTACGGCGTCTCAGGGGCTTTTGCTCATGATTCCTACCATGTACAAGGTTGCTGGGGAACTTACTTCCACGGTATTCCATATATCCGCCCGCGCGTTGGCGACATCCAGCCTTTCGATTTTCGGCGACCACCAGGACGTAATGGCCTGCCGCCAGACCGGTTGGGCAATGCTCGCCTCCAACAACGTGCAGGAAGTAATGGACATGGCGTGCGTCGCCCATGCCAGTACCCTGCGTTCCCGCGTGCCCTTCCTTCACTTCTTTGACGGTTTCCGCACCAGCCATGAACTTCAAAATATCGAAGAAATCTCCTACGACGTGATGCACCAGATGATAGACGACGATCTTGTAACCGCCCACCGCGCGAGGGGGCTTAATCCTGAAAAACCGACCATTCGCGGAACGGCGCAAAACCCCGATACCTATTTCCAGAGCAGGGAAGGCGTGGACAAATATTACGAAAAAGTCCCAGGCATCGTTCAGGCGGAAATGGACAAGTACGCGAAACTTACCGGCAGAGCCTACCATGTCTTTGATTACTACGGTGCGAAAGACGCCGAAAACGTGGTCATCATAATGGGTTCCGGCGCGGACACCTGCGAAGAGACAATCGACTACCTTAATAAAAACGGCGGAAAGACGGGCATGGTAAAGGTGAGGCTTTTCCGCCCCTTCTGCCCGAAACTTTTTGTAAAAGCCCTGCCCTCATCGGTAAAGGCAATCGCCGTTTTGGACCGCACAAAAGAGCCCGGCTCTTTGGGCGAACCGTTATATGAAGACGTGCGTACCGCTATCGCGGAAATGCAGGCTTCTGGCGAATTCAAGGCCAACCCCGTCGTAATCGGCGGACGTTACGGCTTGGGTTCAAAAGAATTTACACCCGCTATGGTTAAAGGCGTATTTGAAAACCTTACCGGCAAGAAAACACCCGGCTTCATCGTCGGTATCAATGACGACGTTCTCGGAAAGAGCATAGATTACGATCCGCATTTTGTGCTGGAAGAAGAAGGCTTAAGCGAAGCGTTGTTCTACGGGCTTGGCTCTGACGGCACCGTCGGCGCGAACAAGAACTCAATTAAAATTATCAGCGAGGCGAAACCGGAACTTAACGCGCAGGCGTACTTCGCCTACGATTCAAAAAAATCGGGCGGCTTTACCGTTTCGCACCTCCGCTTCGGCAAGGGCGTTATCAGAAGACCGTACCTTATCAACTCCGCCGACTTCCTCGCGTGCCATAAATTTTCCTACATGGAAATGTACGACATGCTCAAAAGCGTTAAGAAGGGCGGCACGTTCCTTCTTAACAGCCCGTTCAAAGCGGCCGACGTATGGAAGAATATCCCCGTAGAAGCCCAAAAGCAGATAATCGACAAAAATTTAAAATTCTACGTTATCGACGCCGCCGATATCGCGTTTAAGACTGGCATGGGCACCCGCATCAACACTGTAATGCAGGCCGCCTATTTTAAGATTTCCGGCATATTGTCAGAAGCCGAAGCCGTAAAGCGCATGAAGGAACATATCGAACACTCCTACGGCAAGAAGGGCAAAGACGTTGTTGAAAAGAACTACAAAACCGTAGACGCGTCTCTTACCGCCGTAGAAGAAGTAAAGTATCCTTCCAAGACCGAAGGGGACATCCACAGGAAACCACCCTTTG
>NZ_BDHD01000260.1:0-1973 GCF_054786075.1 Treponema sp. R6D11
ATTATATACAAATAGGGTAGGTTTAGTATGGAAATAACGGAAAAACAAAATTTACAAAAACGCTCGTTCCGCATTGGCGGTATGTACTGCGTAAATTGTCAGAATATAATTGAAAAAGAACTGAAAAAAACTGCAGGTATAAAAAAAGCGGCGGTAAATTACCGCACAGAACACGCGGTTGTTACTTACGATGAGGCGGTAATAGGCTTTGATAAAATTTCCTCAATAATTAAAGAGCTTGGGTATCAGGCGCTTGAAGGGCAGGAAAAAACATCTCCGCAAAAAACAATTCCGCGCGTCATTGGGACTCTAGTAATTATCCTCGCTCTATTTATGCTGTTGCGGACATTCACAACAAGCAAACTTGCCGCCACTTTCCCGCTCGCGCAGGAAGGCATGGGGTACGGAATGTTACTGGTTATCGGTCTGCTTACAGGCGTTCACTGTATCGCCATGTGCGGCGGGATCAATCTTTCGCAAACTTTAAAAAAAG
Source organism: Treponema sp. R6D11 (assembly GCF_054786075.1). Taxonomy (NCBI): domain Bacteria; kingdom Pseudomonadati; phylum Spirochaetota; class Spirochaetia; order Treponematales; family Treponemataceae; genus Treponema; species Treponema sp. R6D11. The sequence goes on from NZ_BDHD01000260.1 coordinate 494, forward strand.
CGGACGCGCCTGCGGATACGGCTTCGCAAACAGCCGACTCCAAACCATCTATTAAAAATTTTTCTTTACTCCTACCAAGTATTCTTTACAATGGAGGACGGCTTATCTCGTATACGGCAGTAGGAGTTTTAGTCGGCGCTTTAGGCTCTGTGATTACTTTATCGGGACACTTTAAAGGAGTTGTACAACTTGTTGCAGGCGTCTTCATGGTGATAATGGGAATTAATATGCTAGGACTGTTTCCGTTCTTGCGACATATCATTCCGCAAATGCCAAAAATATTTACTAAAAAAACAGATGAGCAAAAAAACGGACGCAGTCCGTTAGTTGTTGGTTTCCTTAACGGCTTTATGCCGTGCGGACCTTTACAGGCAATGCAAGTTTACGCCCTCTCCACAGGAAGCCCCGTAAAAGGCGGCATTTCAATGTTCCTATTCTGCGCGGGAACTATCCCCCTTATGTTCGCTCTTGGCGCGGCAAGTTCCGTCTTAAGCGGCGCAAAGGGACAAACATTTTCACGCAGAGTTATGCAAGTAGGAGCTATTCTTGTTACTGCGCTTGGGCTTGTCATGTTTTCAAGCGGTTTGAGTCTTTCGGATTTTTCTGATTCGCCTGAAAATTCGGCAACCGCCGACGCGCGGAAGGTGAACAACGAGAACTCTAATCCGCGCACACTACAGGAACGGCAACAAACGCTATCAGCTCCAAATAACGCTAGTCCGCCAGAGCCTAAACCTTTTGTTCCCGTAATTGAAAACGGAGTACAGGTTGTCAAATCAACATTAAGATCAAACCGCTATCCGGCGATAACTGTACAACAGGGCATTCCGGTACGCTGGATAATCAACGCGCCGCCGGGCAGTATAACAGGTTGTAATTACGCCGCTATTTTTAACGAATACGGTTTTGAATATACCTTTCAGCAGGGAGAAAATGTAATCGAGTTTACTCCAACCAAGGCGGGCAGGTTTCGCTATTCCTGTTGGATGGGAATGATCAGAAGTACCATTACCGTAGTTGCCGAAGCAAAAAAAGAAGGATAAACAATAATGACTGAAACGTTAACCGTTGGCGGTATGCACTGCGCCGCCTGTTCCGCGCGAATTGAAAAGGCGCTAAATAAATTGGAAGGCGTTGAAAAAGCCTCGGTAAATCTTGCCACAGAAAAAGCGACTGTAACTTACAATCCGCAAACCTTGCGCCTTTCGGCAATTAAGGAAGCAATCATCAATACGGGGTTTGAAGTAATTGAAACTTCAAAAAACGCATTAGACGAAGATAAACTCCGAAAGGAAAAAGAAATAAAAACCCTATGGGCAAAATTTATTATCGCCGCAGTTTTAGGGCTTCCTCTGCTGTATATCGCAATGGCTCCAATGATTAAGTGGGTCGCCCTGCCCTTCCCAAAGGCTTTGTCTCCGATGAATTTCCCTCTTGTTTACGCCATCGTGCAGCCTGCACTGATCATACCCATTATAAT
>NZ_BDHD01000261.1:0-1970 GCF_054786075.1 Treponema sp. R6D11
GTATATTTATCTTCTTCCTGCTCAATAATGGGTGACAATATATCGTCTATATCTGAAGCGTCAGCTCCATCAACAACAAAGCTTAAACCCATCTCTAGAACATCACGCTGATTAGATTTTTTATAGTCAATTTTCTCTTCAATAGCCAATAAACCCTCTTTTCTTGCCTTGTAGGATAAAAGAAGCACCCTTGCTGCAACTCTTTTGTATTCGTTAAGAAATTCATCACGGGTCATATAACCTCCTTATTTGAAATAATCAACAACTACTTTTACTATGGCTAGCAAGACAATAAGAGAAACAGAAACAAAAGCAAGCAAAGCCCAAAGTTTCTTAAAATTGATCTCTTCCAGTTTCATAAAATCCTCCAGTTTTCTCCTTGTTAATTCGATAAATCTATCATAGAAATTCAGAAAAACAAGTCTGAATAGAAATATCTTTGGTATTATATTACACATTTTGGCATTTTTTTAAGCGCATGCAAAAGGCAAGAAAATATTGAAAATCATTAATTGATTAAGTTAAAGGGGTTAAATATAATAAATATGAATGTTTCGTTACCGAATCTGCTAGTTTCCGGCTCCGTCTTTTGTGTTCCAATGGTAGTGGTAGACCACTTTGATTAAGTGTTTATACTCTTCTAACCTAAACCATTTAATTACCTGTTCTTTTATCTGCTGTTCAAATTCTCTGGGAAAGTCTTCGCCTAAGTAAAGCTTAATCAAACCATCGCCGACTTCGATTCTTCCTCTCGGCTGGTCTCTAGGAAAGGTATGCAAATGATGTCCGCCTTGGGGCTGTACGTAAGACTTGTCCTGTAAATCTTTTTCCGTAAATTTTTGAAGACCCGTAATTTCCGTTAATTCTGAGCAGTCTTTTGAAAGCCAGAATATCCCCACACATGGTGAGTTAATAGGGGGCTCTTGTTGTTGTTTTGTGTTTATGAATGTATCCATGTTGAAGGGTGGGGGTGGATTGGTTTTGGTTTGGTTCATAGTTGGTAGTCCTTGTTATCAAGTTATGCTACTCGTAATATTATATTTTTTCAACTAGTTTGCGAAATGAAGAATAGCTTACAATATGAGGAAGTGCAATACTTGGGAGTAAAATATTGTCTACTTTTCTACTGACTTAATATCAAAACCCATCTTGCTTGCATTTTCAATAACGATGTTAGTGTTCCATAATGCCCAACCATTATTAACGACACACTTTACACCTCCGATGAGTACTGGCTCACCCTTCTTTTCATCAGTAAAATAATAGTCAGGGTATTTTTCAGGAACCTTGTCAAACTCAACGATATTTGGCTGGTAGGAACAAAAAAGACCTTTGAACAAGTCCTTCTCTATAGATTCTTTTGTAACCCCGTCCCTACAAGCTAATCTTTTCACCAACTCCAACACCAAACCCCTCTTTGTATACTTACCATCTCCATTTATACTGTATTTGGTATAATCCCTACCTTTTTTACTGATAAAATAAACGTCAGAAAAAACATAAAAGTTTGTACCACTTTTATAACGATTAAGAACTAGGACATTCAAACGAGTATCCCCAGATTTTTTCTCATCTTTAAGTAATTGATCTAAATCATCATCAATACCAGAACCAACTAAAACACCCATCCACTCATTTAAAACCTTGTCTTTTGTCTCATCCTTAAGCTTTTCTGCTGTCTCCTTTAAAAGACCATCATGACCAAAAAGATAGTCTTTTAATTGATTAAAATCATCCCTAGTAAGAACATCCTTCTTTAACTCAACAACAGTCAGAACCTCTTCATTGTAACAGGCAAGAATGTCGATACGACCCACCTTATCATTGTTTCTTTCCCATGAAACCTGCCTGCCAATTACCCTGACCTCATCGTCATCCTGTAACTTCAAAACAGAAGGATTCTCTAGAACGAAAGCCTCCATTAGGCTTTCCTTTGTAAACTTGTATGGTTCCATATCAAACCCATTAAC
>NZ_BDHD01000262.1:0-1968 GCF_054786075.1 Treponema sp. R6D11
ATGTAAAACTTTACATCAGCGATTGGGCATCGGTTTATATTAAACTTTTCCCATATTCGCAACTTGCAACTATCCCGGAGCAGTTGGAAGAAGCGGGGTTTGAAAACAAACTTACCGCCCTGTGTACCGAATGTTTTGAGCGTTACCGCGAATACCGCGAGGCTGTTGTATGGATTTACAAAAACGCAAGGGAAAAATCATGGTTTAAGGCGGCGAATATCGGCATAGAAAAACAGCTTATAACGCTTATCCATATTTTGGACGTTACCTACCGCGATATTGATAACTCAAAGGACACTGTTGAAAACAGAAAGATAAACAAACTTGTCCATAACATACTTTTTAAAGATCGTGAATTAATTAACTTTATCGACAATAACGATGAAGACGCGATTATCAGGATTTTCACCTTTATTAACGATGTTACCGATCTTGACCCGCAGGATAAACTCAATCTGCGCTCAAGAATACTTGATAAATATCCTGGATTCAAATTCTTTGGCGATACGGAAAAAAAGGTATCAAGAGGGCTTTTGGTTACTCTTGCAATGTACGAAGAGAAAAAGAAAATTCTCTCGCATATCATGGACGTGGAAGTTCCCCTCAACTCCAAAGAAATCGAATACGCCCTTTCCTTGGGCGACTTGCGCGAAAACGCGGAATACAAAGCCGCAAAAGAAAAACAGGAACAGCTTAATTCGCAGGTGGCAAAACTAAAAGAAGAAATCGAAAGAGCGCAGCTTTTCGACCCGAATTCCGTAAATACGTCAAAGGTTTCTTTTGGCACAAAAGTCGTCTTGTTCAACGAAACTGCGGGCAAACAAGAAGAATTTACCATTTTGGGACCGTGGGAATCTGACCCGAATAAATTCATTATTTCCTATCTTTCCCCGTTTGGTAGTGCTATACTTAATAGGACAGAGGGAGAAAAATTTGAATTTGCCATAAATAACGAGAAGGTTTCTTATTTGGTGGAAAAAATAACCGCTGTTTAAACAAGGTTTTTAAAGGAGTGAATAGGTGAATATTATGAAAAAAAATATTTTCTTGGTTTTATTACTATTGTTCACGATCGTTTGCGCTTACGGACAAAATGCTTCTCCTGCAGATATTGTTTTACTGTTAGATACTTCATCAACAATGAGTTCATCTTATGAGAATGTAAATAATTATATTACAGGAGATTTCCTTAATGAGTTTTTAAGAGTAGGCGACACATTCCATTTAATCGCTTTTTCCGGTAATTCAAGATTGGATGTCGCAAGGCGTATTTCAGGATTGGGAGATGTTGAAACAATAATAGGGCGTATGCTTCTTCAATACCCTGTAGAAAACGGAAGCAATATTTCGTCCGCGTTAAGCTATGCCGAGCAGTACATTACTACCCTTCCCTCACGCCCCAAAAAAATCGTACTTGTAAGCGTTGGCGGTTCTGATACAAACAACCTTGTAAACGCGTCGAAGCAACGCCTGAATTCCAAAAATGCTACGTTAGATTATATTCAGGTAACTCCCGGTCGTCCGCTTTCCAATCTGCCAAAATCAGGTCGTCCCGCCGCCGCAAAAGTAACAACCGCAACTAAACCAACGTCTTCCGGCGGAAATAAGCCAGCTTCATCTGGTTCTTCCGGTCAAACTTCAACAACTGCAAATTCGGGAGCAACTTCAGGTACAACTACCGGAACAGGTACATCTGCCGCAGGCGGCTCATCTGTTGGAACAAACACAACAACAGGCTCATCTACATGGGAAGAATCAAACTATGATTCTCAAGGACAAAATGCTGTTTCAGGATCAAACGCTAATCAGCAATCGGCGGTAACTTCATCTAACACGGATAATTATTCTTCGGACAACAAAGATACAAAAAATTATATTTCCGCGGAAGAAAGAGCCAGAAACAGAAATGAATCATACTCTTCTTCTTTACCCTTCATACTTCTTGTTATAATTCTTATTCTTTTACTG
>NZ_BDHD01000263.1:0-1965 GCF_054786075.1 Treponema sp. R6D11
TTATCAACATGGCGGCTCCACGAGACGGGAATCCTTATGGCGTTAAATCCGGCGGCTTTTATCGCGTCAATATTTGATTTTTTTGTCAACGGGTTTCCCCATGACGTTTCGTTTGGATTAGCGTCAAGGGTATTCCCCAGATTCCAGCCTATTTTTATTTCGGCTACAATTTCGCTTGCGGATAAATCGTTGAATGGCTTTGGATTCGTCGGCAAGGACGGTACTTCAAAATCAACCGGAGTATCATCTTTGGACGTTTCCTTCGGCTCAGTTACGCCGCATGAAATAAGCAGGGAGGCTAATAGCGCTAAAATTAAAACTAATATCTTTTTCATGGGGTACCCTCTCTAATGGTATTATACACGAAATAGCTAAAAAGAGCAAATTATATCGCACGAGCGTCGCACTGTCGTCGCACTGACGGCAACCTAAAGGCTGCCTTGCTTTTTTTACAAACTGCAGTATTTATCGGTGCTCTCAGCATGCGGCATTGTTCAGCCACACCGCTTCGCGGTGCTTAGGTTAGCTGAACCTAAAGGTGTCCTTGCACTTTCACAAACTGCGGCATTTCTGGTGCTCTCAGCAGGCGGCGTAAGATCATCCACACCGCTTCACGCGGTGCTTTGTCTAGCTGTCCGTAAGAAGACTCGAACATTGATTGATGGAAGTTCGAGTCCTTACGGGTCTTTATTTATATTTTGAATAATAAAATTTTTATTACTCTTAAAAATCGTCTGCCCGGAAGAAGACTCGAACTTCCATGCCGGTGAAGGCACTAGTACCTGAAACTAGCGTGTCTACCAATTCCACCATCCGGGCTATTTGCTTATCAAGGATAGCATAACACATTCTTTCTTTTCACTTTATCTTGTTTTTTAACAAAAGTCAACTCACAGCCCTACTACCGTTGCACCCTGCCCGAAGCGTTGCCGCCGGCGAGTTTTTTTACTTCGTCCACGGAAACCATGTTCATGTCGCCCTCTATTGTGTGTTTTAGACAGCTTGCGGCAACGGCAAATTCAAGGCCTTCCTGAGGGGACAGCCCCTGAAGGTTAGCGTAAATTAGTCCCGCGCCGAAACTGTCGCCGCCGCCGACCCTGTCCACTATGTGAACGGGGTACTTTTTTGAAAAATAAAAATCGCTTCCCGTACAGAGCATAGCCGCCCAGTTGTTGTCGTTGGCGGAGATTGATTCGCGCAGGGTAATCGCAACCTGCTTAAAATTAAATTTTTTGATAAGGGCGGCGGCGACTTCCTTGTAGCCGTCGTGGCTGATCTTGCCGGAAGTCGCGTCGCTGCCGCTCGCGTGTATGCCGAAAACGTCGGCGGCGTCTTCTTCATTAGCAATGCAAATATCGACATATTCCATAAGTTTGCCCATAACTTCCGACGCCTTTTCACGCGACCAAAGGTTAGCGCGGTAGTTAAGATCGCAGGAAACTGTTATTTTTTTTGAACGCGCGGCTTTGCACGCAGAAAGACAAATAGCCGCCGCGCCGTCGGAAAGCGCTGGAGTTATCCCCGTAAAATGAAACCATGCCGCACCTTGAAAAATTTTGTCCCAGTCAAAGTCGCTCTCGGCGGCCGTGGCGATGGCGGAATTTGCGCGGTCGTAAATTACCTTGGACGGGCGTTGGGACGCGCCCTTCTCAAGAAAATATATCCCTACCCTGCTTCCGCCCCGCACGATAAACGAAGTGTCCACGCCGAATTCGCGCAGTTTGTTAACGGCCGCCTGCCCTATCTCGTGCTTGGGAAGTTTTGTAACAAAAGCGGCGTCCATGCCGAAACCGGCAAGGGAGACGGCGACATTCGCCTCGCCGCCGCCGTAAGTCGCGCCGAAAGAATTCGCCTGAACAAAGCGGTAATAGCCTTCCGGCGCGAGGCGCAGCATTATTTCGCCAAATGTAATTATTTTACCCATAAAGTTTTCCTTAAGTGATACGCAAGTATATCGCTAAGAAC
>NZ_BDHD01000264.1:0-1952 GCF_054786075.1 Treponema sp. R6D11
ATTTCGGGCGACAAGATTATTGCGGACTTGAAGGTGGACGGCGACGAATATATTGTTTGCCGTGGCGGTATTGGAGGAAGAGGGAATGCGTATTTTGCGAACGCTGTGCGTCAGGCGCCGACTTTTAAAACCTGTGGAAAACCTGGCGAAGAACGCGAAATTAAATTGGAGCTTAAGCTTTTGGCTGATGTCGGGATAATTGGCAAGCCGAATGTTGGGAAATCGACGTTTATATCAGTTGTTTCGAATTCAAGACCGAAGATTGCTGACTATTCATTTACGACATTGATACCTAACTTGGGCGTCGTGAAACATAATGAAAGTGCTTTGGTTTTTGCTGATATGCCGGGGCTAATTGAGGGCGCGAGCGAGGGAGTGGGGCTCGGGCATGCATTCCTAAAACATATTGAGCGGACGAAAGTTTTCTTGCATATATTGGACGGGTTTGCAGAGCCTGAAGAGATTATAGAGAATTATAATATAATAAATAGCGAGCTTAAAAAGTTTGACAAAACGCTTGCTGAAAGACCGCAAATTGTCGCTATAAATAAAGCGGATTTGGGTCAGGATTTGAGCGAAGTAGCGCAGCAGCTTGGTGCATTTGTAATTTCTGCGGCGACGAGGAAAGGGATAGACGAGCTGTTGGACAAAATCTTTGAAGTTGCTAAGAGCGCGGAAAACAAGGAAATTGAAGTCAGCGAGGATATATTTTTAGACAAGAAAGAGAGCAAAGAAATTGTTATCGAGAGGGATGGGGAAGCGTTTGTCGTGAAATTCCCGCTAATCGAGAGGCTTGCTAACCAGACGGATTTCGAATCGCCTGAGGAAACTGCGTATTTTAGGAGGATCTTGAGGCAATATGATATTGAGAATGTCCTGCGGGATTATGGTGCGAAGACTGGCGATGATATTGTTATAGGGAATCTTGAATTCGAGTTAGAATAGTAAACAGGCGCAGAGATTGTGCTTGTTTTTTTATTATAGTTTATTTTTTGGAGATTTGGCGCATAATAGAGGTATAAACATAGCAAAGGAGAGAAACTATGATGAAATCGGAATCAGGAAATTTCGTTAAGGGCTTAATTGCAGGTACAGTTGTTGGTATTGGCGTTTCGATGGCGGTTATTCCCCCCGAAAAAAACGACATGCAGAAGCTTGAAAAGCGTACTGGTCGTGCTTTATCTGCTGTTGGGACGATGCTAGAGAACTTTGTTCACTATACGAAATAAAAAAAGAGGCATTAGCCTCTTTTTTGATGTTTAAATTTATGCTGTTGGGTATACGCTTGCAACTGTATATTTATTGCGGAATGGCTCGAATTTAACTTTGCCATCGACTAATGCAAACAAAGTGTGATCGTTGCCTGTTCCAACGTTTTTGCCAGCGTGGATTTTTGTGCCTCTTTGGCGCACGATAATGCTACCGGCTGTTATTGTTTGCCCGTCAGCTGTTTTTACGCCGAGATATTTAGGATTACTATCGCGACCGTTGTGCGACGAACCCTGCCCTTTTTTATGTGCCATTTATTTCAACTCCTATAATTCTAATTTGTTTTGGGCGGAGATTATGAGATTTTCGTGATTTTTACTTGTGTGTAGTCTTGTCTGTGGCCTTGTTTTTTGTGATATCCTTTTGTTTTTTTGTATTTATAGACCACGATTTTTTTGTATTTATCGTGTTTTAGGATTTCTGCTTCGACTTTTTTGCCTGAAAGATATGGCGCGCCGAAAGCTGATTTCTCACCGTCTACCGTTGAAAGAACCTTATCGAAAACAAGTTTGCTTCCAACTTTGTCGTCTGTTTTTGCTATTTCTAGCACATCGCCGACTTCTGCGGTGTATTGCTTACCGCCGTGTTCGAAAATTGCTGTCATTACTTTTACACTCCTTTTTTAAATTTTTTGGAGCACAACACGTAGCTAAATAGCTTTTTAGGCGATAGTTTGCACTATT
>NZ_BDHD01000265.1:0-1928 GCF_054786075.1 Treponema sp. R6D11
CTTTAGTTTTTAGAATACACGATAACGGCTCCGCTTAGCGGAAGTTATTTGCCGCAGAGCATATCTTCGAATTTGCAAAGAACATTAAACGCACTTTGCGGATCTTTTTGAGATTGAAGCTCCGTTTGAAACTTGGGGATTTCTATAAGCTGTGCTAAATGTTTTAACAGTAAAAGATGTTCTTGCGTATCATCAATAGGGAAAATAAACATAAAAAGAAGATGAACAGGCTCTCCGTCCAAAGAATCATACTGTACGCCTTTTTGTGAAATACCAAGCGGATACCCGTGAAAAGCGGCTTGCGCTCGTATTTGATGCGTCCTTCCTGTGGCAATTTCCGCTTTGATTAACGTATAATTGCCGTCCGTCGCAAGAGGTGTTACTTTGGTAATTGCGGTTTTACCGCCGTCTGTATTTGTTTGCGATACAAAAGTTTTTTTCATTTCTTTGTCGCGGATAAGTTCATCTTGCCATGTTTCTTCTTTTTTTAATTCACCTTCTACAATAGCAAGGTAAGTTTTACGCACCTTATGTTCCCTCATTAAAGAGGTAAAAAGACGCGCTCCGTCTATGCTTGTGGAAAAAACAACAATTCCGCTTGATGGTTTGTCCAGTCTGTGCAAGGGACCGGGTTTAAACGACAGCGAAGGAGGTAGTTTTTCGGCGAGGTAAGAGAGAACCATATCATCTAGGCTGTTATGCCCGTGAACGGCGAGCCCCGCCGGTTTGTTAATCGCTATCAGTCCCTGTCCTTGCCATAGAATTTCAGGGGCGGGAAATTGACGGGCTGAAGGTTTGCGTATTTGCGTGTTTTCTAAAGAAGATATGGAAATCTTTACGCCGCTGTCAATGCGGTCTTGCGCCTTGCCTGGTTTGCCGTTTACAAGCACTTTTTTCTGGCGTAGGAGACGATGTATCAGCGGCAGAGGATAGTCCGCAAGCGCCTTGCGTAAAATTCTGTCCAATCTGCGCCCGCTGTCGTTTTCTCCTGTAACAAGTTCCATATATTCATTTATACCTTATTTTTATCAATATTTCATCCTATTGACAAAATTCGCATATTATCGGATCATATTATAATGACAGCGGCAGAACATATAAAGGCTTTATTAGCGAATAAAATATTTTTATCCACTGTTTCCAGTTTGTGTATAGCTCAAGTTTTAAAGTTGGTTTTTTATTTATTTACCAGTAAAAGCAGAAAAAAATTGGAAATGATAGAGACTATAATTTGGCGTACGGGCGGAATGCCTTCTAGCCATTCCGCGGCTGTATGCGCTCTTGCCACATCAGCGGGGATTTACGAGGGCATAGAGTCCAACTTTTTTGTTTTTTGTCTTGTCTTTGCCATGGTAGTTCTTCGTGATTCTTTGGGAGTTAGGAGGACTGCCGGTTTACAGGCAAAAGCGTTAAATAACCTTGGAAAGCAATCTGCAAAATTTACAGGTTTGGAATTTCGTTCGGTAAAAGAAATTCACGGACATACTCCGTTGGAAGTATTGGTCGGCTCATGCTTGGGCATTGCTATCACATTTTGTTTCTGGCTGTTTTAGGCATATGATATGTCTTTTTTTCGCTCCGTTTTACTTGCAAGCCTTGTTTCACTGTTAGCGGCTATATGTCTTCTTTTTTTAGGCTCCGCGATGGGTTACGAAGAATTCCGTAGCGGGTATGCCGTATTAACTACAGATGATGAAATCGACGACAAAGTTATTCGATCTCATTTGGAATCGGGGGAATTGTATTTTAGCGGACCCCCCATTTCCGAATCTTCGCAATGGGTTTTACTCGATGAATTTGATTCTGTAAAAAAAGTGCCCTTGGATCAATATTCGTTAAGGGTTTTTCCGTTTGATCCCCGCAATGACGGTTATGCCGATAAATTAAAAGAAGTATTTGTAAACGGCAAACCAGGCAAGGCGCAAGAC
>NZ_BDHD01000266.1:0-1926 GCF_054786075.1 Treponema sp. R6D11
CGCCCTTATTGGTCTAAACACAACCTTAGCCCAGGTGTTTTTATGCCCGCAGGCGCATTATTTCCCTTCGATACAGAAAAGGGCTCTATACGCTTAAAATGGGAAGCAGGGCATGACGTCGTTTTTTACCAAGAACTTGCCATTGCAAATAGCAAAAATTCTGCAAAAATACCCGCTAATTTTGACTGGATAAGGTTTAGGGAGCTTTTTAGCTCAGATTCTCTGAGCGAAGAAGTCCGCAAAGACCCTTGGCTGATTTTTATATTTACAGGGATAGGATTTGGCAGGTAAAATTAGCTTCTACGCACGGGATTTCAAACGGCGATAAAAAAGCGGCTGTATTACTTGCCATGGGAAGCAACGCCGTAGAAAAGGAAGATCATGCGCTTCTTGCAATAAACGGCAAGAATTGGCCCTTGATGTTAAGGGTGAATTTTAACAATACGGGATTGGTTACGGCAATTTATATTTACCGTCCCGATTTTTAGGGGGAGTTTTTGTCAAAAATTTGTTTATGCCTTACAGGTAAAACCATCAAACAGGATATTGATTTATTAAGTAAATACCGCAACTATGCCGATCTAGCCGAGTTGCGCGTTGATTGTCTGGACGCAGGAGAGCGTTTATACATACGTCAGTTTCCAGAATTGGCGGGCATTCCAGTTATTCTTACAGTCAGGCGCGATGTTGACGGAGGCTATTTTACAGGCGGCGAAGGAGCAAGATTAAAATTACTCGCTAACGGACTTGCCTACGCAAATGCCGACAGCAGATTTAATTTTGCCTATGTTGATATCGAAGAAGACTTTAACGTACCAAGTCTTGAAGAAGCGGCTCGCACATTCGGAACAAGGATTATTCGTTCATGCCATGACTTAAAAGGAACTATTACCGACTTTTCCACAAAAATGAAATTGATGAAACACGCAGGAGACGAAATAATAAAAATAGCGGTTGCTGTAAAGTCTACCCGCGAGGTCTTAAATGTTTTTCGCGCATCCGGTTCTTTTGCCAATCAAGATAAAATTCTTATATGTATGGGACACTATGGAATTTACTCAAGAATTCTTGCGGAAAAATTCGGTTCTTTGTTAACTTATTCAAGCGCGTTATCTGAAAGTGTCATTCCCGGCGCTCCCGGTCAGTTAGATGTAAAAAAACTTTCAGAATTATACCATCTGCGAAAAAAAAAAAAAAAAAACAAAAGTATACGGTGTTGTAGGCAACCCTTTAAAATCCAGCGTTAGTCCATGGTTTTTTAATACTATTTTTAACCTTGAAGACACAGATACCGTATATGCTCCATTTCCTGTAACAGACATAGGTGATTTTATGGAACTTGCAAAAGAAATGGATATTCAAGGGCTTTCGGTTACCGTTCCTTTCAAGGAAGCAATTCTTCCGTATCTTGGTCAAAGATCGGCAGTTGTACAAGCAATAGGAGCGTGTAATACCTTATACCGCAAAGATGATATATGGGTTGGTGACAATACCGATTACGCCGGATTTTCATCTTCGCTCTTAAATTTTTTAGGAAAGAAAAATTTAAAACATCAAAAAATTACCATTATTGGCGCGGGAGGAGTGTCGCGCGCAGTAGCGGCGGAAGTATACAACATGGGCGGGAAAGCCCTGATTTTAAATCGTACCGTTCATAAGGCAAGAGAAATTGCATCGCGTTATAATTTCCGTTGGGGCGGATTGGACAATAATGGCGTGGAACTCATGTCCAAATACAATGACATAATAATTCAAACCACTTCTGTCGGCATGGAAGGTTATGATGAATCAGACCCGGCGGAATTTTATACATTTACAGGAAAAGAAGCGGTAATGGATTTAATTTATACTCCAGCCCAGACTTCTTTCTTAAAAAGAGCAGCCGCAGCAGGGTGCAGAACACTTAACGGTTACGATATGGTAATA
>NZ_BDHD01000267.1:0-1919 GCF_054786075.1 Treponema sp. R6D11
GGTATAGGTAGGGTAAGAGTATGACAGTAGACAGGATAGGTCATGTAGAGCCCATTCCAGCCGGCAAGAAGCCAGCCAGGAGTGAGAAATTGGGGGGGAGTGACAAGGCTGATGTAATCGATCTTTCTTCAGATGCAACGAAGAAAGCGGAATTATATCAGGTCGTGGAACTTATTAAATCCGCCCCGGAACTCGATGATGTCCGGATTGCTGAACTCAGGCAGAAAATTAATGATCCTTCGTATTTAAATGAGAAGGTAATCAAGGCTACGGCGGATAACATTCTGAACGCATGGTTTGCGTAAGAATTTAATAAGTATTTCAAGCGTTTGATCATTGGGGTAGCCCAAGGGATCAAACGCTTTTTTTTTGGAGTAGGACATGGACATTTCTTTTAAATTTAATCCTGAAGTACTGATAGGAGCGGAAACTATAAGCATGGCTGGAACTATCGCCGGTCGTTATGGAAAGCGTATCATGATAGCCGCCGATCATAAATTAGACTCGCAAATTGTAAACCGCTTAAAAGAAATTTTAAAAGACTCAGGACTTGAATCAATTGTTTTTGACGGAATAGAAGACGATTCTTCCGCAGAAATGGCGGATAACATTGTCTCGCTTTTAAACGCGGCACACTGTGACGCAATCATAGGTTTGGGCGGCGTAAAAACGCAGACTATTTCCCGCATGGCGGCAATAATGGCTCCCATGAAAATTACATCGTTAGAACTGCTTGACGGCAGAGACTGTCAGGGAAAATTTTTACCATTGCTCGCTATCCCGACAGAAGGAACAGATGTCTTTACCGCGGCGGAGTTTTTTCTTGTCGCAGACCCGCGCAACAAACTGATAAAATCTATTTCGTCTCCGAATCATCTTTATGCCTCGATAATTATAGACTGTAATTTAATAACTATACTTTCAGAGAACGCTTCGTCGGCGTTTGTTTTTGACGGCATTTTCTCGGCGGTAGAAGCGTATTGTTCCTCAAAAGCAAATTTCCTTTCCGATACTTTGTTGGAAAAAGCGATTTCCTCTTTTGCGAAATTATTAAAAAAAGTCGCAGGCGGCTCACAAGCGGAAACTTTCGCGCAGGCGGGTATTCTCTTGTCTATCGGCTCCTCAGTAAGCTCACCGGGCGTTGGCTCCGCGCTTTCTGTGGCAATTAATGCGCGTTGCAATGTTTCAAAACCGCAATGTTCTGCGGCGCTTTTCCCCGTCATTGCGGAGCGGCTTGTAAGCGCGCGCCCGGAAAAAATGGCGCGGGTTGCATCTTTGCTTGGAGCGGCAAAAGCCGCTACTCCTGCGGACGCCGCAAAAGCCGCAGTAGAAACAATACGCAAATCTATGGCGGCTCTGGGCGTACCAGTCGATTTAAAAGAACTCAATATTTCGCTAGACAGGGTAACAGCAGCCGCCGAAGTCGCGCGTAAATTAGATCTGACGGCAAATTCTCCGTGGACTGTATCAGAAGAAGAAGTTTTTAAAATCTTAAAGCAAATTTTATAAAGAGGTATTATACCACGAACCAGCACGAACCGCTTTGTTACCCCTACAGGTAATGTCGCCAATTTCTTGACGACACTTGCCACCTTTCGGATGGCTTTAAATTCAGGTATCAGTTACTACTGCGTTACCTCTGTTGCGTGTTTCCTTTTTTAATTAACCCCATACATGCTGCCGATTATGGTCGCACCTTGTGCAATGGTTACAGTGCCACCATTGTTATACACCGCATAGGTCGAGCCAGTTCCGTTTGTTGTTGCACTAACCGTACCAGCGTTAATTGTTAATGTTCCCGAACTTAAGTTTTGAATTGCGGTGACATTGTAGTTAACTAAAGTTGAAGAACACGCTGCACTTACTGTCCCACCATTAATGTTTAATATTCCACTATTACTAATAGTGGCAAGAGTCGT
>NZ_BDHD01000268.1:0-1800 GCF_054786075.1 Treponema sp. R6D11
TGAATAGTTTACATTATGGGAATTCATTAAATGTTTTACGCTTATTGAAAGATTAGGATTTTGCTTCCATAGAGCGTTTTCTAAATTGATTTTACGACCGGTTCTCGCATAAATTGCAGTTTGAATATTGTCTAGGCTGTTGGAAAACGAGTATTTTAATACGTATCCGTTTTCTTTAAGAATAACCATTTCCTCAACACAGCCGCTTTGCCATGTAGGAACGGTCAATAAACTTTCCATCGTTTCCTCCTTTTTACGGCGTTTACTTGATATATTTATTAATGGCTGAGATTGGGAAAACTTAAGGTTTTAAAAGGGAAAATTTACTTGTTTTTTTCTTTCAAGTGGATTCTTATATCATCTAGGAATTTACCGAGATTCTTTGATGCCTGAGCTTCCGCGCTCTTTTGTTTAACTTTGTGGTGGTATTTTTGGTATATTTCGTATTGATTCGGCTCTTTACCTTCTTTTTGCCAAGTTTCAAGGACTTGACTATCAAGAACCGGATAAAGCCCTTCAAAATCTTTATAATTCTCTATGCAATGCAGCGTAAAGAGCGCTTTATAACAACCTCTGGCCCTTTCTTGTTTTTTCTTTAATAAATATTCTACAGTTTCCAGAATATGTTTTCTGTCAATTTTTATAAGATACTCATCAAGAGGATTTAAAATTTTATTTTCCATATAAATCGATGTTGTAGCAGAATTAAGAATATCTATTGTTTTACCATCTTCATTTTTATTATTATTTGTAAAATTAATACCGCATATATCCATAGCTTTAACGATATTAGTAGCTCTTTTTATACTTATTCCAAACCAGTCGGATACGGCTGTTATTTTTTCATCTTTTGTTAATTTTCGCCCTAAATTTCTTTCTTTCATTCTAAGAACGTCTTCTGAGTCTCGTATTTTTGCTTTTATTTCTTTTGGTATCCTAATATCTTCCGTATTATATTTACGATAAAAATTTGATTTTTCTTTCTTTAACGCTTTAGATAAATAATAAAAAAATATTTTTTTATCCGTTGGTATTTTATCTTTACGTTCCATAATTCGCTTGGTAACTACCGTAATTTCCTCCCCCATATTATTAATATTTTTTTTAAATGAAAAATCTTTACACCATGTATATATTTGCTCCAAAAGTTGGGTATAATATGTCAAAAAACGGTCAGATGACGATTCAACCAGCCATTTGGAATAAGTTTCAAAAATATTTTCTTTTAGTTGTTCTTCATTCTCGTATTTTTTCACACAATTCCCTTACATGGCAAAAAAATCTTTTAGCGTTTTCAATGCGTCATCGGCATTGGAAGCCCCCATTGAACCCATCAATTTGAAAAGATAATAAAGAGATGTTATATCATAAAGCTTGGGATTTTTCGGTTTTCCTTTGTCGAATTCGACTTTCCCGTAAATGATATATTGTACGACGGCCTCGCGGAATTCTTCGACAAAACGGAGGGCGCAAAACAGGGAAAGGGGTATGGCCTTGAAGCCAAAAGTTGTATCAACGTAAATTTCGGCATTACCTGGGATTTTTTCGGCTAAATCGGTGATTAGTTTGTTGTATGTTTTATTGGTAGGCTCAAAGTCAATTTCGATTGTATCATTGATGATAACTGCCCCTATTTCCTTGTTGATGTCTTCCAGTTCTTTGATGTATGCGTTTTTATTCTGCTCACATTCGCTAGTTTCCCCTTTTGTTAGGATGTAAATTACTGTTACTTTTTCATCTTTTTTGAGGGTCTTTGCGAGCACGCCATGTATTGGACAGCGGACGGGTTTTTCGTATTCG
>NZ_BDHD01000269.1:0-1905 GCF_054786075.1 Treponema sp. R6D11
CGGCTCCTGTTCAAGAAACCCTATCGTGTAGCCGGGGCTTACTGTTGTCTCCCCCGCAAATTCCGTGTCCTTCCCCGCGAGGATTTTTAACAGGCTCGATTTCCCCGACCCGTTAAGGCCGATTACGCCGATTTTAGCGCCGTAAAAATAAGAAAGGCTTATATCCTTTAGTACCTGTTTCGTCCCGTGTTTTTTGGAAACCTTGTACATGGAATAAATAACTTTTTTGTCGTCAGTTGTTGTCGCATAACATTTTATCAAGGTCGGCGACATATTCATGCGCCTCGTTGGCGCACTGGCGTTCGCAGGCGCGGCAGCAGATGCATTTGTCGTAATCCCTTATCATTTCATATTCGGGGTATATAAAATTTAACGCCATTACGCTTTACCTCTGTTTATATTGACGATTACCGGCTGTCCGCCCCTCGGCGCCCACACGGTGTCAAGGTCGGGCTGTATTATACGGATGGCCGCCTCTTCGCTGGCGATATAGGTAAGATCGTCTTTTTCCCCTACCACCATACTGCGCAGTTTAAGCCTGTCGTTTAACGCCATAAGCCCGCCGTCAAACCCCACAAGGATTGAGAAGGGGCCGGTCACAAGGTACGCGCTGAACATTACGCGCAAGAATTCATGCGTTTCCCGCTCTTTGGGCGGCTGGCTGTCGATGGTCTGCCAGAAGGAGGCGGCGATGACGGAGGCGATTTCTTCAAAAGAAAGTTTTTGCTTCCTGTGCAGGTAATCTATTATATAGGTAATGACTTCGGTATCGGTCTGGAGCGAGCATTTGTAGCCGTACATTTCGATGGAGCGCCTGTTCGTGTCGTAGGAGGATATTTCGCCGTTATGCACCACGGAATAATCGAGGAGCGCGAAAGGATGCGCGCCGCCCCACCAGCCGGGAGTGTTCGTCGGATAGCGGCCGTGGGCGGTAAAACACCAGCCTTCATATTCTTCCAATTTGTAAAAACGCCCTACGTCTTCGGGAAAACCTACCGCCTTGAACACGCCCATGTTTTTCCCGCTGGAAAAAACGTAAGCGCCTTCGATTTTTGTATTTACGCTGAACACGCATTTCGCGGTAAACTCCCGCTCGTCAAGCTGGCTGTCCGCGAGTTTTGTGGGGAGGGGGATTACAAAGTAACGCCAGATTAAAGGCTCGTCGGTTATCTCTTTTATTTTTCTTGTGGGAATTTTTGAAAGGTTTATTATGTCAAAATGCCGTTCGAGAAACTCTTCACATTCTCTTTTATTTTTCTTGTGGGAATTTTTGAAAGGTTTATTATGTCAAAATGCCGTTCGAGAAACTCTTCACATTCTCTTTTTGCGGACACCGATTCGTAAAACAGGTGCAGGGCGTAATAATCCTTGTACTCCGGGTATATTCCGTAAGCGGCAAAACCGCCTCCAAGCCCGTTAGAGCGGTCGTGCATGACGCTGATCGATTTGATAATCGCCTCGCCGCTCATGCGCCGCCCCGACTTGTCTATAATACCCGATATGGCGCAGCCGGACGGAATCCGCACCTGCCCTTCATTCCGCATCAAAAAACCTCCGTAAAAACGTAAGTAACTGTATTAAAAACGGGCGTTATTGTCAAGGGGAGGCGGCAGACGCCATCTTCCTATTAAATTTTCAAAATGATATAATGGGGCAATGGCAACAACAACTGACGACAAAAAAGTTATTTATTCCATGTACAAGGTTTCCAAAAAACACGGGACGAAACAGGTACTAAAGGATATAAGCCTTTCTTATTTTTACGGCGCTAAAATCGGCGTAATCGGCCTTAACGGGTCGGGGAAATCGAGCCTGTTAAAAATCCTCGCGGGGAAGGACACGGAATTTGCGGGGGAGACAACAGTAAGCCCCGGCTACACGATAGGGTTTCTTGAACAGGAGCCG
>NZ_BDHD01000270.1:0-1902 GCF_054786075.1 Treponema sp. R6D11
CCGCTAATGTATTTAAGGAAGATATTCAGAAATGCATAGATGCGGGCATGAACAGTCATGTTGGGAAACCTTTTAATATTGATGATGTTCTGGACAAAATAAATGTTTTTATGAGAAAGTAAGTATAAAGAGGGGTTAAAGAGAATATGTCAAAAAAAATGTCGAACCGGATAATACTCAAGCTCTTGGCAGTGGCGCTTTTGCCGATTATGCTCTTATGTTGTGAAAAATCTTCAAAAAACGCGAATGATGGGGTTACAACATTTAATTCGTACAGGGACATTCCCGGCGTAACGGAAGATGAAATAAAAGCTGTCGAGGCGCTGAAAGAAAAAACACCTTTCTTTGTCTATGGAATACAAGAGTCCGTTGAAACCTTTGTCGGAGAAAACGGCGAAATAGAAGGATATTCATCACTGTTTTGCGCATGGCTTTCATGGTTGTTCGATATTAAGTTTAAACCGGCTATTTATGAATGGGGCGATTTGGTAACGGGAATTAACGAAAAGAAAAGCGATTTTACCGGCGAAATGACCGCGACTGACGAACGCAGAAAAGTTTATTTTATGACCGATGCCATTGTAGAACGATCAATAAAAACTTTCCGTATTACCGGCAGTAAGCCCATTATGGAGGTTATGCGTTCCCATCCGTTGCGTTGTTGCTTTTTGGAAGATACTACCACGATAGACGATGTTATATCGCGTTTAAGCGGCGAATTTGAAGTTATCAAGGTTAGCGATTATACTACGGCTTACAATGTTCTTAAAAACAGAGAAGCCGACGCCTTTTTTGACGAAAGTCCGTCAGAAGCGGCTTTTGATATGTACTATGATGTAATATCCGAAAATTTTCTCCCTGTAATTTACAGTCCGGTTTCCCTGACAACAGCTAACAAAGACTTTGAACCAATCATATCAATTGTGCAAAAGGCTTTGGATAACGGTTCTTTGTCTTATTTAACCAGACTGTATAAACTGGGGGAAAATCAACACAGACGTCATAAATTGTTTATGCGTTTAACCGAAGAAGAAAAAATGTATATACGTGAACATAAGGTTGTATTAATTGCCTCGGAGTATGATAATTATCCGGTTAGTTTTTACAATAAATATGAAAAGCAATGGCAGGGAATTTCGCATGATGTATTAAAAGAAATAAAAACACTTACAGATTTAAATTTTACAATAGCCAATGATAAAAAAGCTGAATGGCCTGAATTACTTAAATTGCTGGAAAGCGGGAAAGTATCAATGATAACCGAGCTTTTACGCTCGGAAGAACGTATAGGAAAGTTTTTATGGCCGCAAACTTCGATACTGACAGATAACTGTGCGCTTATTTCACGATTAGACTATCCGGGAATCTATGTCAACGATCTTCTGCATATAAAAGTAGGTTTAATTAAGGAAACCGCGTATACGTCATTATTTAAAACATGGTTTCCCGATCATAAAAATACCGTTGAATATGAAAGCTCTAACGCAGCTTTTACCGCTTTGGAACGCGGCGAAGTTGATATGATAATGGCTAATATAAGTCAGCTTCTTATGATGACCAATTATGACGAACGATCAGGCTTCAAGGCTAACTTTGTATTCGATTTTACTTTTGACTCTACTTATGGACTTAATATAAACGAAACAGTTTTATGTTCTATTATAGATAAAGCGCTCTCTCTTGTAGATACAAAGGGAATTTCAGGACAATGGATGCGAAAAACTTATGATTACAACGCAAAATTGGCAAGATCTCAACATCCGTGGTTAATCGGCGCGGCAGTTTTACTTCTTTGTATAATTGTGTTTTTAATTGTTATGGTTCAAAGAAAGAAAATTATAGAAAATTGGCTTGAAGGCGTTGTATACAAACGTAATACAGAGCTTTATGAACAACATATAC
>NZ_BDHD01000271.1:0-1900 GCF_054786075.1 Treponema sp. R6D11
AGCTTTATGAAGAGTTTTTTGGGTTTCATAACTAGGATGTACAACATGTTCTGCGCCATGAAATTTGGGCAGAAGGTTAAATGTGTTTGCGAGTTTGTATTTTTAGCTGGCATATTAGCTCTTTTAACTTTGATTGTGCAGGCTATTATGAACGCTTGGGTGTTCGGTTTATTTCTAAATATTCCGGTAATCGGTGGGTTTATTCAGGACATATTGTTTAGAGTGTTCTTGTTTATATTAGTTGTAGTTGATATGGTGATACTGTTTAATATATTTAAGGTGAGATATTTAGACTATTATGTTACTATAGAAGATAGCAATGTGCCTGAGAAACAAATAGAGAAGGCCGTTGATTATTCGGGTGAGAAGGAGAAGATAATAATCCGCGACCCTATGCATTCGAGCAACAAATTTTTTGAGGGTTTCGGCAAACTTATACTTTTCTTCGCAAAATTTTTATCAGCTTGCCTGGGTGCACCGATTGCATTAGGCTTGCTTTTGTTGGTCTCGCTCGCTGCTAGTTTGATTATACATGTCGGCTATAGCATAATATTTCTATGGCTTGCTATTGGAGTGGTTGGTTTAATAACATCGCTATATGCAGTTGTTGATGCTCTATTTCGATTTATTTTTAAGGAAAATAAATTTTTCAAAACTCCTATGTATATTATTTTTCTTATTGGAGTTCTAATCGCAGGGATTGGGCTCGGCGGGGCGTTGGCTGTGTCTGCTGGGTTTGAAAGAGCGGAATATATTATGACTAAAGAGACGGTGCAATTGGCTAAAAATCCTAGAATTTCACCAGATGCTTTAGAGATTGATAATACACTTCCTGACGGAGTTGCCGTGGCTGTGTATCCTAGTGAATTAAAATGCCGTGTTTCGAGAGATTATAGTGAAAATTATGAAGAAACTGAAGAGGGTGAAACTATCAAGGTAGGAGAAGAAAATTATTACAGCATTTATAGTGATATGACGAGTTGGGATTATTACAAATTGTTCCTGCAGGATACTAAAGAAAAGAAGGCAAGGAATTGGGAATTGAAAAATTGGACATTTAGGGTTAATAGTAAAACATTCAACTTGGTGACAGATTAAATAAAAAAAGCCCTTCGGGCTTTTTTAATGGCGTGTTTTATTATACGACGTCTAGGAGTTCGATATATTTTTTGCCGTTTGTTGCGATGTGATGTTTTCTTGCTTGGAGATTATCGCCGAGGAGCATTTCAAATTTTAGTTGCATTAGCTCTTCGGAGTCGTCTGGATTTACTTGGATTAGCCTGCGCGACTCGGGGTTCATCGTCGTTTGCCACATCATGTCTGGCTGGTTTTCGCCCAAGCCTTTCGAACGTTGGATAGAATATTTTTTGCCGTCTAGTTTGTCTAGAATTGCTTGTTTTTCCTGCTCGTTATATGCGAAGAATGTGTCCTTGCCGGATTCGATTTCGTATAGTGGGGATTCTGCGATGTGGAGGTAGCCCTTTTCGATGAGGGTTGGCATGAGGCGGTAGAACATGGTGAGGATTAGGGTGCGGATTTGGTAGCCATCGACGTCGGCATCTGTGCAGATTATGATTTTGCTCCAACGCAACGCGTCCAAATCGAATGTATTTAAATCTTTATTATGCTTAGATTTAACTTCAATTCCGCAGCCTAGGACGCGGATTAAATCTAATATTATTTCGCTTTTGAAGATCTTGGCATAATCTGCTTTTAGGCAGTTGAGAATTTTGCCGCGGACTGGAATGATGGCTTGGAATTCACTATCGCGCCCGAGTTTGCAGGCGCCAAGTGCAGAATCGCCTTCAACTATATAGATTTCTCTTTTTGCGGTGTCTTTTGAACGACAGTCTACGAACTTTTGCACTTTATCTGCCATTGAGTTGGAAGATGTGAGCAT
>NZ_BDHD01000272.1:0-1891 GCF_054786075.1 Treponema sp. R6D11
AAATGCGTCAAGTTATCCCGATAAAAAACGTCCGCCTTACAGAATTAATAACGCAGAATGTATAAAGTGCGGTGAGTGCTTGGTTTCATGTAAATTTAACGCGGTGATAAAGGCATAAGGGGGAAGAACATGATTAACTTATCAATAAACGGTAAAACGGTTGAAGTAGAGCCGGGGACGACAATTCTTCAAGCCGCCCAGAAGGTGAATATAAAAATCCCGACTCTCTGCTATAATTCAGATCTTACGCCTTGGGCGTCGTGCGGTATTTGTATTGTGCGCCTTGCGGGTTCTCCAAAAATGGTGCGCGCATGCTGTACGGCATGTGAGCCTAATATGAATATTATTACCCACGACCCTGAGATAATCGCAGTCAGGCGTACTGTTTTGGAGCTTATCCTCTCCAATCACCCCAACGATTGTCTCCAGTGTCCGCGCAACCAGTCCTGCGAACTGCAAAATTTGGCGTCGGAGTTTGGGCTTAGAGAAGCGCCTTTTATAAAAGTAAAAAATGAGCTTCCCATTGACGATTCAAACCCCGCTATCGTGCTTTGCCCCGAAAAATGTATCCGTTGCGGCAGATGCGTAAAAGTGTGCCAGGAAGTGCAGAATGTTTGGGCTTTGGAATTCCTTGGGCGGGGCATACACGGAAAAATTGCCAGCGCCGCCGACGCTCCGTTAGGTGAGAGTCCGTGTATCAAGTGCGGACAGTGCGCCGCGCATTGTCCTGTTGGCGCTATTTATGAAAGAGATGACACTGTAAAAGTTTGGAACGCCTTGCAGGATCAGGAAAAACACACTGTAGTGCAAATTGCGCCTGCGGTTCGCGTCGCTTTGGCGGAAGAATTCGGTCTTGAACCGGGGACTGTGTTTACAAAGAAAATATACGCCGCCCTGCGCCGTTTGGGGTTTGATACGGTTTTTGACACAAACTTTTCAGCCGACCTTACCATAATGGAAGAAGGCTCAGAGCTTGTAAAACGCCTGACCGAAAAGGGAAGCGTTATTCCGTTGATAACTTCCTGTTGCCCCGCATGGGTAGATTACATGGAAAAATATTACAACGATATGATTCCCAATTTTTCAACGGCAAAATCGCCCCAGCAAATGATGGGAGCGATGATAAAATCTTACTGGGCGGAAAAAGCAGGAGTAAATCCAGATAAAATTTATTCAGTGTCTGTTATGCCTTGTACCGCAAAGAAGTGGGAAACAAAACGCAATGACGATATGAAAAGCGCGGGACATGGTTACGATGTTGATATTGTAATTACAACCAGAGAACTTGCCCGAATGATTAAACAGGCTGGAATTGACATTCTTAACCTTGCCGATGAAGATCCGGACAGTCCTTTGGGACCGTACACCGGAGCCGGAACAATTTTCGGCGCGACGGGCGGCGTAATGGAAGCCGCTGTACGCAGCGCATACTACCTTGTTACAAAGAAAGAACTCCCCGATGTAAACTTTAAACCCGCCCGCGGTCTTGACGGCGTAAAGGAAGGGGAAGTTGATTTTGGCAACGGAACAAAGATACGCATTGCGGTAGCTCATCAAATGGGAAATATTGCCGCGGTTCTGGACAAGATTCGTGAGGCGAAAAAAGCCGGTAAAGAGCCGCCGTATCATTTTATCGAGGTAATGGCATGCCGCGGCGGATGTGTCGCAGGCGGAGGACAGCCATACGGTTGTAAGGACGATATTCGCGAAAAACGCGCAAGCGGTCTTTACACGGACGATCAAAAATCACAGTTCCGCTGTTCACATCAGAATCCTTTTATCGCTCAAGTTTACAAGGATTTCCTTGGAGAGCCGGGCGGTCACAAGGCGCATCATCTTCTCCACACTAAATATGTGGAACGTCCGTTATATGTGAAGTAAAAAATGACAG